>CAZWHE010000025.1:20563-32929 GCA_964633825.1 uncultured Phycisphaerales bacterium
CTCGGCATCAACCAGACGATTTCTTCGAATTCCCATCTTGTGGAGGGGGAATCATTGCTCAGAGAGGTCGTGGATATTCAATCAAAGCACCTTTTCCGCCGGCATTGGAAAAGGGGCCGCGTCATGGTGTTTCTGGGCGTTAATCTTATGCGGCAAAATAAATCCCGGGAGGGGCTCGCTTTGATCTCCGAAGGGCTTCAGATCTGTGAGGATGTTTGGGGGACGGGGAATCCCGGAATGAACATATTCTACGGGATGTTCTCTTTGTTGAGCAAAGAACCGAAACATGCCGGAGAGCTGCAGCCTTATTTGGATCGACTCGGGAGTGTGGATCGGGCCTGGCCCTATGGAAGGGTTGTCAAGGATTGTGATTTTACCGATGAATTCAGCGCGAGCGTCGATTTCGAGGACGACCAGGCGGAAAAGATCATATGGCTCGACAGGGCGCCCGGAAAAGATGTCTCGCCTCGCTTGTGGATCTTCGCCCGGCCCTTCAACTGGATGTGGCAGACTTTTCGCAATGAAGAGAGCCACTGCATCCGCGTCAACCATAATCCCGAGCAAGAGGTCTCCTTCAACGGTGCGCTCAAGTTTTCATTCATTATCGATGCGAGGCAGTGGGTCCCTTTCGAGATCCCCGTCGAATGGCTGGTTCAAGGGGAGAACACCTTTTCCATTTACGAACGTCATGAAGAGGGATACGAGGAAATCCTCCCCTGGGAGTACAACAATTTGAGCATCGGCATCGACATGAACCACAATTGCGACAGGAGCTGGTGGTTCGGATCGACCAAGTGCTGTGAAGAAATGGCATATAAAGCGATGGGGGCCGAAAAGCCGCTGTTACGGGACGCCGCCATCATCACGGAGCATCGCGAAAAGGGATACAAGGAGTGCAAGGGGGAGCTCATGATATTCCTCGAGCTCAACTGACCGCGTGAATGAAGAAACGGCGGTGCTATCGCTCGGAAACCCCCAGGGTCGCAATCGCCTTGCGGCGCACCCTTTTGAAGATGTCGGCGTATTCGCAGGGCGCTCCGTTCTCGAGGTAGAGCGCTTCCGCCTGATCGAAGCATTTCCAAGCCATGCTTTCTTCCCAGAAGTCGTCGGCCCGATCGGACGGGAGTTTTTTATAGATCATGGCCAGGAAGTAGAGGTCGCGGGCGTCGTCGTGCCAGCGGTACTTTCTCACCTCTTGGGACCACTTTTTTCTTTCCGCCAGGGCTTTCAGGAAGTAATCGGCTGCTTCAGGATAATATCCGTTGAGATAGTCGACGGCGCCCCGGGTGCTGAGGTGGATGGGTGAAACCTTCCCCTCGAATAAGATATCGCTTCCGATCTTTTCCAATATCGATCCCGCCAGCTTGGCCAGGGGTGTTATTCTACCGTCCTTCATCAGTTTTTCCTTGGGAAAGGAAGCGATCAGCAGAACGGCGAGACAGTAATCGCGCGGCGAGTAATAGGCCTGGGCATAGATCTTGTCCAGGTTTGTGTAGGCGTCGATGTTTTCATTCCGCTCGAGGTGCACCCGGGCGCAGATCAGGTAAGTGGATGCGACGTAGCATTCGGCCCTCATCTCGATCGTCGGACTCCGCAGGAGGGTTCTCGCGCTGTTCGCGTACTTCATCGCATTGTCGAGATCGCCTCGAAGGAGGTAGTGCTCGGCCAACGCCGTCAGGGTGTGGGGGTCTCCGAAAACCCTTCTGAGGGCCTTGTCGAGCATTTCGATCGCCTCGTCGAACCGGCCCTGCTGGGTGTAGACCTTGCCGATGCCGCGCCAGGAGTTGTGAATGGTCGTCGTCCTTTCCCGGTTCAGTCTGCCGAAGAGGATTAAAGCATTATTGAAATGCTTCAAAGCGCTGTCCCAGTCGCCGCGCAGCAGGCTGTTCTGCCCGAGTGTCGTTTCGATGAAGTGGTACGGCACCTCGCCCGAGCTCCGGAGGGCGCGGTTCAGGTGTTCTTCCGCGATCCCCGTCATGTCGGGAAAGTCGAAGAACCGCGTGTAAAAATAATAGGCGCGGCCGGCGTAGTTGAGCGTCATCATGTGATCGGGGCGGATCTCGAGCGCTTTTTCTAAGTATCTCAGCGAGTCCTCGAAGTATCTTCTCTCTCCTCCTTTGTACAGGGGGGAAAAAAGCGAGACGCCGTTGTAGAAATGGGCGATAAAGTGATCGTTGTTGATCCTGATGTTCTCGATGAAGGAAACAGCATCACGGACCTTGACGGCGGCAGGGTCCGTCCTGCACCAGACCAACCTGTCCGGCGATGAAAGGGTCGATTTTCCGGCAGCCAGAAGATTCTGCTCGGCTGCGTTAAGAAGTGCTTTCTTTTCCTCATCGTCCTTCTTTCCGGCGGCAGTGTTCAGCTGGATTACACCGAGCAGGTAGTGGGCGTCTTTCAACAGGCCGGTATTCCCGCTCTTCCGGCACCTGGCGATGCAATCCTCGAGGTAGGCGGCGGCCCTGTCGAATGTTTTCGTTTTGAGATAAAAGAGGGTGCGCAGCATATCGGCATGGGGGTCGTCCGGATCGGCTTCGTTGCACCACCGGCACATCGAAAAGAAGTCGATGCGCAGCCGTCTCAGCACCTCATCGATCGGCTTGAACCGTTGCTCGATGATGCGGGCCCTTTCCTTCTGCTGCCGGACGAATTCGGTTGTGAAAACGGCCAGGACCGATGCAGCTGCCAGAACGACGGCGGCCGTGATCGAAAGGAGCTTGTGGCGGCGGATCCACTTCGAGGACTTGCGGGTCCAGCCGGCCGACTGGGCCAGGACCTGCTCTCCCGCCAGAAACCTGTTCAGGTCTTCGGCAAACCCGGCCATTGTCTGGTAGCGGTGCCGGGGGTTCTTCTCCATCGCCTTGAGACAGATCAGGGAGAGGTCTTTCGGAATGCGGGCGTTCACCCTGGACGGGTCTTTCGGCTCCTGGAGGAGGATCTTTTTCAAGACCTCGTGGGACGTCTCTCCCTCGAAGGGCCGCTCGAGGGTCAGGGTTTCGTAAAGGGTTATCCCGAGGGAAAAGATATCGGTCCTGTGATCGATCCCGGAGCGGCGGCTCATCGTCTGTTCGGGCGACATGTAGTACGGCGTGCCCGAGAAGTCCCCGGTCCGCGAGAGGGCCAGGGCGTCTTCGACCCGGGCCAGTCCGAAGTCGGAGACCTTGGGAGTGCCCCCCCTGGTGAGAAGGATGTTGGACGGCTTGATGTCCCGGTGGATCACGCCGGAAGCATGGGCGTGCTTCATCGCGTCGGCCACGGCGGCGATCACCTTGGCGGCTTCGCGGAAATAACCGCGGGGAAGATCGCCCTCCCGCCGGTTTTCCTCCAGCCTGCCGGCCAGCGTCTGTCCGTCCTTCACGAGCTCCTGGGCGATGTAGTGCATGCCCTTGTGCTCGCCCACGGCGTAGATCGAGACGATGCCGGGATGGGCCTGGCGGCCGCCGGCCACGGCTTCCCGCTGGAACTTCTTCACCGCCTTGTCGGACATGCTGAGGTGGGGCAGCAGGATCTTCAGGGCGACGGGCCGCTTCAGGGAGAGCTGCTCGGCCTCGTAGACCGTGGCCATGCCGCCCGAACCGATTTCGCGCTTGACCCTGAAATCGCCGACAACACGGCCGATGGTGGACTCATCGCTTTCCGTCTCTTTCCGATGTTCCGCGTCCGTCTCTTTCATTCCGCGGAAGAACTTCTTGAGCTTGGATGTGAGCACGGGGTGCTTCTCGAGAATCATCTCGGGATCGGTCCCGTTTTCGTCGGGATGAATGTTTTTACCGTTCGAGCTGCACATCGCTATTCCACGGTCCACTCGAGGATGCCGCCTGAAAAACCTTTCCGCAGCACGACCTCGAGGCGGAGCGCCCTCGTGGTGACGGGCTCGAAAGAGACCCTGTTGAACCTGTCTTTTTCAATGCCGCCGGGGCCGCGGTTCGATACCTCTTTCCACTCGCCGTTGTCCTTGTACAGGACGCGCCACGAAGCCGGCACGCGGCATTCTCCCCGGCCGGTGTCGTCGAACCAGTATACGGCAACGGAGCCGATTGTCTCGGTTTCGGCAAAATCATACTGGACCCACTCGGTGGTTCCCTTGTGATTCCAAAAGGTGAAACGCCGGATCTCGTGATCGGCCGAGCTCTTCGGCTCGGCCAGGTCGTTGAGAGCAATGGTGCTGTCGCTCCGCCAGGTGTGCGATGCGCGGGCGCGGCTCTTCGAGGCGATCGTGGGGGCCCCGGCCGGCCTGGCGGACGAAGGCCGGCTCGCAAGCCAGACCGCCATCTCGCCCGGGCCGCGGTGCGCCCAGGCGTAGTAGGGGATCGCCGTGAAGGGCTGCGTCTTGACAATTGTTTTGCCGTCGCGGGTTGCGGCGGGGCCATCGGCCCCTTCAAAGACGGCCGGGATCGTCCCCGTGATGACAGTGACGCCGCCGAGAAGGTCCGGGCAATGCTCGGCCTTCAGAGGGGCTTCTTCGGGCAGGGAGATGTTGTGCACTAGCCCGTGGTTGTCCGCCCATTCGGCGCAGTAGACGATGGGGCCGCGCTCGAGCGCGACCCGGCCTTGGTTCGCTTCCACCTTTTCGCTGCAGAGCACGCGCCGGATCGGCATGGGAAGAACGAGGTCGATCGTGTCCCCGTTCTTCCAGGTGCGCCGGATGCGGGTAAAGCCTTTCTCCATGACGAGGGGGAGCGGCCTGCCGTTCACGCGGAGCGACGGCTCTGCGGCGGGGGCCTTCTCGTAACGGTAGAGATCGCTCGGCACGGGCCTGCCGCGCGCCCATCCCGGGATGCGCAGGTTGAGGGCGAAGCTCCTCTCGCGGCCGGGCGTGACAATGATCCGGATCTTCCCGTCCCAGGGGTAGCGCGTTTTCTGCTCGAGGCGGATCGTTCCGTTGTCGAGGGCGACGGACGCGCCGCCCCCGATGTAGAGGTTGACAAAGACCGTGTCGTCCTTCGCGGCGTAGGCGTATCCGGGCAGGGAGGGGAGAAAACGGACCACATTGGCCGGGCAGCAGGAACAGCCGAACCAGGGCGAGCGCTCGTGGCTTCCGTCCGACTCGAGAGGATTGGGGTAGAAGAAGCTGTCGCCGCTGAGCGAGACGCCCGAGAGGAAGCCGTTGTAGATGACGCGCTCGAGCACGTCGATGTACTTCCCGTCGCCGTGGAGGAGGAAGAGGCGGTGGTTCCACATGGCGTTGGCGATGGCGGCGCACGTTTCGTTGTAGGCCGATAGGTTGGGAAGCTCGAAGTCGTTGCCGAAAGCCTCGCCGCTGTGGCGGGCGCCGATGCCGCCCGTGAGGTAGAGCTTCCGGGAAACGACGTTCTCCCAGATCCGGTCGATGGCGTCGGTGTAGCTCTTGTCGCCCGTGAGAGCGGCCGCGTCGGCCATGCCGGAATAGAGATACCCCGCCCGGACGGCGTGGCCCACTGCTTCGGACTGCTCCACGACGGGCTCGTGGTCCTGGCAGTAGGCGCCGTAGAGCTCCCGGCCGCGGGGACGGCCGCGCTCGTCGAGAAAGAACTTGGCCAGGTCGAGATACTTCCTCTCGCCGGTCGCGAGATAGAGCTTGCAGAGGCCGATCTCGATCTCCTCGTGGCCGGGCACGTCGCGCTTACCATCGGGGCCGAAGACGGACGCGATCAGGTCGGCGTTCTTCAGCGCCGTGTCGAGGAGAGTGCGCTTCCCCGTCGCCCGGTAGTGGGCCGTTGCGGCTTCGTACAGGTGGCCCACGTTGTAGAGCTCGTGGCCGACGCGCACATTGGACCAGCGCACCGGGCCCGATGCGGGGGGTACCCTCTCCGGATCGATGGTGCGCACCGTGTAGAGGTAGCCGTCGTCCTCCTGTGCGGCCGCGATCTTGGCGATCAGGCCGTCGAGGTACTTCTCGAGCTTTTCGTCGGGGTGGAGGGAGAGGGAATAAGACGCGCCCTCGATCACCTTGAACACGTCCGAGTCGTTGAAAAAGATGCCTACGAACTCCCCGTCCATCAGGCCCCCGGCCTTGGCGAAGTTGTCGATCCGGCCCGTCTCTTCGCACTTTCTGAAGTCGAAAGGGATCGTCACGAGGCGGTTCGTCTCGAGGCGCGGCAGCCAGAAGGCGTCGTCGATCGTCACGTCGGTGAACGGGACCGGCCGGAGCGGGTATTGGTTCGACCGTCCGCCTGCGCACGACACGGGTGCGGCAGACAGAACCACGATCATTAAGAACAGGAGCTTCGGGGTGTTCTTCATTGAATCAATCTGTTTTCAACAACCATTGTCTTTGACCGGATGCCATAATCTGAGAGGACCATAAAAGATAACATCTTTTGTCTCTCTTATTCAGTAGCTTCCTCTAAAGGGCTTTTCTAAACTCGCCGCAGTCATGAATCCCATTACGCGACGCGCCTTTCTCTTCTCCTCGCTGAAGGGGGCGGCCGGCCTGGCTTTTCTCCCTCTGGCCGGGTGCAGGTCCCGCGCTCCATTCACGGGGGGAGCGCCCGGCGTCCCCGCCTATCCCCTCGTCGAAGCGGAGGGGACACACCGCGAGATCGGGAAGACCATCGGAGCGGCGATGAAAGGCCCGATCAGGAAGTACTTCTCACTATCCCGTGACTTTCCGCGATGCCGTGCTTTTCTCGGGCCCGGCAGGGAGAAAATCGAGAAGATGCTCGGCCGCGTGCAGGCCCGCTTTCCCGATCTCGTCGAGGAGCTTGACGGCATGGCCGAAGCCCTCGATATTCCGTTCATGGATCTCTTCGCCTACAACTGCCGGTCCGAGATCAGCCTCCTTTCGAGGAGAGCAAAGCGGCCCGACGCGCCGGGCTGCTCGACCATTGCTTTGAAGAGAAAGGGTCGATTGATCCTGGCCCACAACGAGGACGGCGACGACGCCAACAAGGGGAGAATGTTCCTCGTGAAGGCGACCCCGCCGAGCGGCGTGTCTTTCATCGCCTTCGTCTATCCCGGCCTCCTCCCCGGAAACGGGCCCGGCTTCAACAGCCTCGGCCTTTTGCAGACGACCAACTACATCCAGCCCCGCGAGGTGGCCGACGGCGTGCCCCGCTACTTCATCGGCCGCGCCGTCCTCGAGGCGCGGAGCCTCGACGAGGCGGCGGCCCTGGCCACGACGGGCGAGCGCGCTTTTTCATGGCACCACAACCTCGCCTCTCTCCCCGAGGGACGCCTCCTGTCGGTCGAAACCTATCCGGGGAGGCATCACGTCCTCGATGTGAAGGGGCTGTACATTCACACGAACCACCTGATCCACCCCGAGATGGCAGCGCCCGGCGGGGGCACGCTCGACGTGCGCTACGAGTCGTCGCTCACGCGGTACCGCGTCCTCATCGAGGCAATCGAAAGGAACGGTCCGCCGGCGACGGCCCGCGGGATGGCCGCCCTCCTCTCTCTCCACGATGGACGGCCCTACAGCCCCTGCCGCCATCCCGAGGGCGACATCCACGGCGCCACCCTGGGAACGGCCCTCTTCGAGGGGAAGAGACCGGCCATGACCCTCTTTCACGGAAATCCCTGCAGCGCTCTCGAAAAGCGGTACGCATTCTAGCAGGAGCCCCGAAACAGAAGGGTGGTCCACCGATCACATGACCGTAAATCGAAAAGGTGCAGTCATCTACACGGCCGGCTCCTCTACACAGGCCGGCAGGGGAGACTCTTTTTCGAGTGAATACCTGGAATTTTGCCTTGCCCCGGCCCCGGGGAATGCTAATAGGAAGACTGCCGGGTAGCCGATGAGAACCATTCTCTCGAAGAGGAGCCTTTGCGATGAGACAAACACTTGGGCATGTGAAGCACTTTCTTCCAGGAATCGTCCTTCTTGCAGCGCTGGCGGGAATCTCGCCGGTTGCTACAGGTCAGACAGCCACCGTGACCTACGACCTCGACAATGTCTGGCTGGATCCCGACGTCAGTCATCCCTGGGAACCCTCCCAGCAGATGACCGGTACCTTCGTATGGACCTACGACATAGGTGACTTCGAGAACGGAACCGGGCAGTTCACCGTCCTGAACATCCCCTGGTACAACCCGGGCCTTGCGGACCTGAACACCACCATCGATCTCACATCCATCGAGATCACGCTCGTGGGCAACTACCACGATCGAGGGATCGACATTACCCTGTTTCTCCTCACACCTCTTTCGCCTAACCAGTCCTCGACGATCGACACCGTCATGAGCAAGTTCGAAATCCAGTACGGGGTCACCTACGAGGGGCATGTCGTGAGCGGGAACATCGTTCCAGATATCGCTCTTGGCCTCACCCTCGGGGGCACGTGCCCCGCCAACCTCCTCTTCACTGTCGACAGGGCTACACCGAACGGACAGGTCGCCCTCCTGTACGCGTACGGCACGGGCTCGTTCGTCATTCCGGGCGGTTTCCCCTGCGCCGGGACAACGCTCGGCCTGAACAACACGGTCGCCCTGGGAGCGATGATCACCGCGGGCCCCGACGGTGTGGCGGCGCTGAACACCTCCGTACCCCCGGCAGCGTGCGGCAACTTCTTCATCCAGGCACTCGATATCGCCACTTGCGGCACGAGCAACGTTGTGCTGCTGGAGTAGCGTTCAATCCTGAAACCAATTGTTCGGGATCCACAGTAGGAATTGATGAAACATCCCGGCTAGAAGCACAGACTGATCCACATCCTCCGATAAGGGCGCAGGAGCAGGGCCTGCGGCCGGGCTCCGGGGAAAAGCTCCATTTTTTCGGCAAAATTGTCTCAAACAGCGTGAAACCCATCGCGCCATTTTGATATTTAAAGGCCCGTGAATGAAAAATCGCATGATATGGCGATAGAACGACTTTTTTTCATCATGTTAGGAGGGTGTTTCCCATGAAAACCGTTCAAATCATATTATTCACGGTTCTTTTTCTATTTATTGCCGGGGCCCGCGGGATCTGCCAGGTCGAGCCCCCATGGGGGCAGTTCGGCCGCGACATGCATCATTCCTGCCGCTCGCCGTACCAGGGCCACGCCGGGACGATCGAATCGACCTCGGCGATCGACTAGGCGAGGGGACGCGTCTATTTCGGGCGGGGCGACGGGCATGTCTATGCGCTCGATCCCGACGGGAACTCTCTGGGAAGATTCAATGTCGGCACCAGCTGCAGGTCGTTCTGGGCGCTCCCGCGATCCATGAAAGCCGGGTCGGTAGAACCATCTACTTCGCGGCCAAGCGAACCCTCTATGCGTTCGAGGGATATCCCGACGCGAGTACCCTTCTGTGGAAGTACAAGGGGTCGTGGGGGGAAAGATTTCTCATTCCGTCCATCAGCGATGACGGGGAGACGGTCTACGTCACTTCGTACATCTATTACGGCCAGGGAAAGGTCCATGCCGTAAAGGCCGCCGCCGGAAAGTCCAAATGGGATTCTCCTTTCACGGTCGGAGAACAGGGCGCAGGCAATGTCTTTGTCGGCGCTCCTGAGGATGGGGGGGTATCTCTACATCGGTTCGGACGGACCGAACGACAGCGATCCCCTTCCGCACCTCTACATTCTCGAGGATCTGGGCACGACCTGGGCCTATGCGCCTGTTCCCGATCCCGAGATCGAATTCCCGGACTCGCGAAAGGTCTCCTCTCCCGCCATCGATCTGGACGGCGACCTCTACGTCGTTGCCGGTGGAATGACGGACGGCCTCACCCACTTGAACGGCAGGGTGTGCGCTCTCCGCTCGGATGGAATCCCCAAGAAGACGCGTTCAGGAAAGGACTTTGTCGTCGAGCTCGATCACCCCACGATGGGCCTCTCGGCACTGTCGATCGGAGAGAACGGCGTGCTTTACATCGGAGATTCAGCCGCGTACGAACACAACTCGGCTGACAAGGACAACATCCCCCATCTCTTCGCCATCGGGGAAAGACCGAATCCCATGCCCATGAAGGTGACGAACGCCATACGCCTCAAGTAACCAGTGAACGGCCTCCCTGTCTGATCGGGGAGATCGTCCCGTTTCATTATAGTCCGCCTCAGGGTGGATGCTTCCTTCACGTCCTATCGCCGGCAATAGAAAAGCGGCCCTGCGGCCTCGTTTTTTGTAAACTGTTCTCTTCATCCTGATTTTCGTTTTTTGGTTACTGTTGTTGAGAGGTGTCCGCCGTGTTCAAAACAATCCCAGTCATTGCCGCAGCATTTCTTCTTTCTTTCCTTTGTGCCGCCGTTCCGGCGAGCGAGACTCCTGTCCGCGATCACGACATCGTACCCGAGGACTACTTCGATATCGCAACCGTCTTCGCCTGCGTCGTTTCGCCGGGCGGACAGTATGCGGCCTATGTGGAAAGCCGCTGGGGCCGCGGCAAGGAGGGGCGCAAGAACGATCTCTGGAGCATCGACCTGGACACGCACGAGCGGGTCCGGCTCACCTTCGACGGCTTCGGCGCCGGCGGGCCGGCCTGGGACCCGGGGGACAGGTGGATCTACTTCACAGGCCGGAGCAAGCGCGCGGGCGAAGAGAAACCGCCCTATGACGGTTCGAGGCAGGTCTGGCGGATCGCACCGGGCGGGGGCGAGCCCTTTCCGGTGACGCGGGTGAAAAGGGGCGTCAAGAGCTTCGATCTCGCGCGGGACGGGAAAAACCTCTACTACACGACAACAAAGGAGGTTTACGACGACGAGTGGAAGGAGCTGCGGCAGCAATACTCCCACCTCGAATACGGCCACGGCGTGACCGACATGAACGCGATCTGGAAGCTCGACCTCGACGGCTGGCGCGCCGAAGAGGTCCTTCCCGCAAAGCGCGTTATCCATGAGATAGCGCTCTCGCCCGACGGGAAGAAGATCGCCATGGTGACCACGGCCGACAACGAAACGATCTTCAAGGAGGGATGGTCGCGCGTCGACGTTCTCGACCCGGCGAACGGCGCGATCGAGGTGTTGACTCCCCCGGAATGGCGAAAAACCCACCCGTCCCCCTTCGGCTGGCTCGGAGAGGCGGCCTGGTCCGCAGACAGCGGGGCGCTCGCCTTCTCCATCGCTTTCGACGGATACGCCACGCTGATCTATGTTGGCGAATGGAGAGACGGCCGCGCCGAGGTGCGCGAGGTCGAACGCCCTCGCCCGGCCGCTCATGACGGCGCCCTCCAGTGGCGGGGCGCTTCCCGCACCCTCTGTTTCCGCGGGGAGGAGCGAGCGCGCGTTCGTGCCTTTGCGATCTCGGATGTGCGCGACGGCGGCCAGGGTCCGGCGTCGATCCTGACGGTGGGTGACGTGGCGATCGGTGATTTCGGATTCGACGAATCGGGCGAACGCATGGTGGCCGTCATCGAGACGGCGAAACGTCTCAACAACATCTATCTTTTTGAGAACAACAGGAGCAAATGCATCACCAATCTCAATCCCCAGGCCGACAGGTGGAAGCTGCCCGGGATCACGGTTTACAAATGGACGGGTGCAGACGGCGACAAAATCGAAGGCATCCTCGAACTGCCGCCGGGTTACAGTATGTCGGACGGCCCACTCCCGCTGATCGTGGAACTGCACGGCGGGCCCACGGCGTCGACCCGGCTCCGCCTCCGTCTCTGGATCTACGGCCGGGCGCTCATGGCCGCCAAGGGCTACGCTCTGATCAGCCCCAACTACCACGGCTCCACGGGATACGGCGACGAATTCACGGCCAAGCTGGTGGGACGGGAGAACGACATCGAGGTGATCGACATACGGACCGGCATCGACGCCCTGGTCCGGGACGGAATCGCCGATCCCGACAGAATCGGCGTGATGGGGTGGAGCAACGGCGGCTTCCTGACGAACAGCATGATCACGTCCGCTCCCGGTCTCTTCAAGGCGGCGAGCAGCGGCGCCGGTGTGCTCGACCAGGTGATCCAGTGGGCGACGGAAGACACGCCCGGCCACGTGATCAACTACATGGAGGGGCTGCCCTGGGAAAAGCCGGAGGCCTACGTCAAGGGATCTCCCCTCTACAAACTGCACAAAGTCAAAACCCCCACGCTGATCCACGTGGGCGGATCGGACCCCCGAGTGCCGGCCGCGCACAGCCGGGCCCTCTACCGGGCGCTCTACCACTATCTCGACATTCCCGTGGAGCTCGTTGTTTACCCCGGCGAAGGCCACGGCCTCAGCACGTACGAAAACCGCCTGGCCAAGATGAAATGGGACCTGGCTTGGTTTGATAAGTATTTATTGAATAAGAAATAAGGATCAGATTGCTCATTCTGCTCGATCACAAATCCCGGTCATAAATCCGGGCCATAATGAGAATGGTGTCTTTCATTATGCAAAAATATTAGTATAATCATTCTTGGATTGCTTAGAGGCCCTAAACCCGTATCCGTCCGAATCCCAAAAAAATGTAAGGAGTGAGCGATGAAAACAACAGCCTTCCCAATTCTTGTGCTGGCCTGCTTCATTGTTTCAGG
>CAZWHE010000026.1:0-32411 GCA_964633825.1 uncultured Phycisphaerales bacterium
CTTGACAAGATTGACGTTTTCATGGAAGCCTGCGGATTATGCTCGCAGACCCCTTACGCCCGTGACCCGGGCAGGATCCTCAAGATATCCCCTCGTTTTGCGTGATGAAAAAAACCGCTCCGCATCGTTTCGTACTGCGTCCCCCCGTTGACTTCTCGAAAGATGGGCGGTACCGTTTTGACATTGTCGTCATCGGGAGAATGCAGATGAAAGATCGAAAGGACCCGGCGCTGCGGGTTGTCCTCGAACCCAAGCACACGAACAAGCACGGCACGATCTTCGGCGGCGTGATCTTGAGCCACATCGACCTCGCGGCCGCTGTGGAAGCGCGCAAGGCCGGCAACTTCAAGTACGTGACCGTGGCCATGGACAAGGTCGTCTTCAAAGAACCGGTCTACGTGGGTGACGTGGTCAGCTTCTATACGGAAACTGCCAAGACGGGCCGGACCTCGGTGGCCGTCGACGTGAGGGTGGAAGCGAGCCGCTACGAGGATCCCGCGAGTCCCGTGAAGGTCACCGAGGCGAGGGTGGTTTTCGTGGCCGTTGACAGCCGGGGCCGGCCCACGCCCCTTGACGGATAATGCCATGGCAAGATCAACAGCATCGATAGCAATAGCCCTTCTGTTGTGCCTCGCGGGCTGCGGTGAACCGCTGGAGATCCCGGCGGGAAAGGGAATCTCCCGCGAGCTCGCCGGTGCGAGGTCCCGGGCGATAGAGGGTGTTTTCTACGACCTCTCCATCGGCCTCACTCGCAATGCCGCCGAGATCTCGGGCACTTGCACCGTGACCTTCACCCTGAAGGAGAAAGTGACGGCTCTTCCCATTGACTTCGAAGGCGGGACCTACCGCATGAGCGTTCTCGATCCGGAAACGGGAGAGACAATCCCTTGCGATACGCTTGCGGGCCTGAAGCCGGAACGCGTGCACGACCATATCGTGGTCCCGGGCGAGCGGCTCCGGAAGGGGCCGAACAGGCTGAAGATCGATTTCAGCGCCGTGCCCGTGGGAAAGGGCGGAACGGCTTTGACACGGTTCTTGGACGAGAGCGACGGGTGCGAGTACTACTACACCCTCTTCGTGCCCGCCGACGCGCACAGGCTCTTTCCCTGTTTCGACCAGCCCGACCTGAAGGGGAGGCTGAGGCTGACTCTCACGATGCCGGCCGGCTGGGAGGCTGTTTCCAATGCGCCGCGGGAAAGCGTCGACCTCGTCGAGCGGAGAGGCAGCAGGTGGAAAACCATATCATTCGAGGAAACGAAACCGATCAGCACATACCTCATGGCTTTTGCTGCGGGCGATTTTGTGAGGATCCAAGACGCCGGGGCAAAAGTGCCCGGCCGCAGGGAGGGCGAAGGGAACAAGCCCATGTCGCTCTATGTGCGCCGGTCCAAAGAGGACAAGACTGACGCCGCGGTTCTTTTCCGGATCCACAGGGAAGCGCTCGGGTGGCTCGAAGATTACTTCAAAACGCCCTATCCCTTCGGCAAGTTCGAGTTCGCGCTCGTTCCCGGCTTTCCCTACGGCGGGATGGAACACCCGGGCTCGGTTTTCTACAGCGAACGCTCCACGCTGTTCGACCAGGAGCCGACGGATGCCCAGATCCTGGGGCGGGCGATCTTGATCGAGCACGAGGTCTCCCACCAGTGGTTCGGCGACCTCGTGACCATGAAGTGGTTCGACGACCTCTGGCTCAAGGAGGGGTTCGCCACATTTGTATCATACAAGGTTCGTGACGCCGTCGACCCCGCCGCCCTCGCCTGGCTCAGGTTTCATCAGCGCGTCAAGCCCCGCGCATACGGCGTCGACGCCACAAAGGGCACCACGCCCGTCTACCAGGAGCTCTTGAATCTCGACGATGCCAAGTCGGCTTACGGCGCCATCGTTTACAACAAAGCGCCGGCCGTCCTGCGGCAGCTCGAGTTCCTTCTCGGCGAGGAAACATTCCGCAAGGGCATCCGCCTCTGCCTGAAGCGCTACGCCTTCGGGAACGCGGGATGGCGGGATGTGATCGGCTGCTTCGAGGAGGCGTCGGGCCGCGGCCTCGACGGATGGGCGAAAGCCTGGCTGCTCACCCCCGGCATGCCGGTCGTGGTTCCCGAATGGGAAACAGGCCCGGACGGAAAGGTGGCGCGTTTCGAGATCGTCCAGAGGCCGCTTCGCGGCGAAGGCGTGACCTGGCCCATGAGCCTCGAAGTCGCTCTCTCCCGCGCCGGGGCGCGGAACGACACGCTCTCCGTCGAGGTTTCTCAGGCGCGGACCCCCGTCCCCGCCCTGAAGGGATCCGACGCGCCAGGCTATGTCTTTCTTAATCACGGCGATTACGCCTACGGCAGGTTCCTGCTCGACGCAAAGAGCCTGCAAGAGGTGAAGGCCGGGATCAGCGAAATCGGCGACGCCTTTCTCAAGGGGCTCCTCCTCTCCGTCCTCTGGGACATGGTGCGCGAGGCCGAGTTTTCACCCGCCGATTTCGTCGACATCGCCCTTGTCGAGCTGGAGCGCGAGACCGATCCGGTCAGCTTCGAGATGCTCCTCGGCCGCGTCGGCACGGCGATCGAGTATTACCTGAGCGAGAAGGGGGCGAACGAGGCCGCCCCGCGCCTCGAATCCCTCCTTCTGTCCCGCATGGAATCGGGACGCACGCCCGCGCCGATGCGCCTCGCCTCGTTCCGTTCTTTTGTCGGGCTGGCCCGGACCTGCGGCGGCATCGCCTGGCTCGAGAAGGTGCTCGACGGAGAAATCTTCCTCTGGGACATCCCGCTCTCTCCGAGGGACCGGTGGGCCATGGTCCGCCGCCTCGCCGAAACGGGGGCCGAGAGCGCGGGCCGGTTCTTCGCGCAGGAGAAAGAGAGAGGAGGCGTGGACGCCCGGCGCTGCGCATTCGCGGCGCGGGCCGCTTTCGATGATCGGGAGGTGAAGGACGAGTATTTCAACGCCTATCTTTCAGAGACCGATTGGCCCGAATCGTGGCTCGAAGAAAGCCTCTCCGCGTTCAACGCGCTCGAGCAGTCCTCCGCCACCCTGCCCTATCTCAGGCAAGCGCTCGACAGCCTGGAGTGGCAGAAGGCGCACAGAAAGATCTTCTTCATGCCCCGCTGGATCGCGGCTTTTCTCAACGGACACCGGAGCCGCGAGGCGCTTGAAATCGTCGAAGCCTTTCTCCGCGAGAGACAGGATCTTCCCGGCGACGTCCGCTTGAAAGTCCTGCAGAGCATCGATTTTCTCGAACGGACGATTCGTATCAGGGAGAAGTACGGAGAATGAAGGAGAACCGTACGGCAGAGCGGCCGCGCAGCGCTGGGCGTTCCGCCTCCGGACCGGCCGCTTTCGTGACCGCCGCCTTCATCGGTCCGGGAACTCTCCTCATGTGCGCGAGGGCCGGCGCCGGATTCGGATACAGCCTTCTCTGGGCCCTTCTCTTCTCCGTCATCGCCACCGCCGTTCTCCAGGAGATGTCGGGCCGGGCGAGCCTGGCCACGGGGATGCCCCTCGCCGGGCAGGTCGCGGCGCGCTTTAACAATCCCTTTGTCAAAGGAGCGTCCTGCGCTCTCGTGATAGCCGCCATTGCATTCGGGTGCGCGGCCTACCAGTCGGGAAATCTCTCGGGCGGCGGGGCCGGTCTGGAGATCCTGTTTCCCAGAGCCGCTTCGCGGTTCCACCTCGCAGCCGGCGGGCTGGGGATTCTGGCCGGGATCCTCCTCTTCGTTTCGGGATATCTCTGGGCCGAACGCGTGCTGAAGATCATGGTGCTGGTGATGAGCATCTCCTTTGCGGCGTCGGCTCTCCTCGCCGGGCCCGCTGTTTGGGAGATTATCAAAGGCGCTTTCGTTCCGTCGCTCCCGGCGGGCTCGGAAATGGTCGCCCTCGGCCTGGTGGGCACCACCGTGGTTCCCTATAACCTCTTTCTCTACTCGCGCGTCGTGCAGGAACGATTCAGGGGAGAGAACGATATCCCCGCCATGCGGCGCGATCTTCACATCTACCTTGCCATGGGCGGGATCGTTTCCGGGCTCATCACGATCACGGCGGCGGCCGTGCTGAAAGGGGCGAAGGCCGATCTCGGCCTCGGCGAGATGCCGCTCCTCCTCGAGCCCGTCATCGGCAGAAGCGCCCGCTATCTTTTCGGCGCCGGTCTTTTCGCCGCCGGGTTCAGTTCGGCCCTCACCGCCCCCCTCGCCGGCGCATACGTGGTGACCGGAATCTTCAACGCGCCCGCTGAGCGGACGGGCCGTCTCTTCCGATTGACCTGGATGGCCATCCTCGGCGCGGGGATATTCTTTTCCGTCAAGCCCGACCTCAAACCCGAAGAAGTGATCAAGGCGGCCCAGGTGGCGAACGGCCTCCTTCTCCCCCTGGTGGTCGTCTTTCTCCTCGCCGTTGTCAACGGATCGGGCATGGGCCGGCTCAGGAACGGCCCGGTGCGGAACGCGATCGCCGTCCTCATCGTGCTCGTCACCATCGCGCTAGGAATAAAGATGGCGGCCGCCGGGCTGGGGTAAGAGGCCCCTGCGGGGAAAAGGACGGACGATGGAAGGGTGAGCCCGGAGCCGTTACAATACGCGGACAAGCACGACATATCCGGAGACTTCCCGAGGAGGAGCGATCATGTTCAGAAGCATTGTTTTACCGGTTTTTCTCGCGACCGTCGGCGGCGCGGCCCTTCCTTTGTCGGCGGACGAATCACCGGGAAGTGCGCCGGCCGTCACCATCAACGACCTCGTCGAAAGGGACCGGGTCGGCGGTGCCGTCGTCTCTCCCGACGGGACGAAAGTGGCTTACGTCCTCCTCACCCCCGACTTCGAGAAGAACAAGAACCTCCGCGACATCTGGATCGCCGACATCGCTGCGGGCGAGACGCGGCAGTACACCACGGCCGAGGCAACGGACACGTCGCCGGCATGGTCCCCCGACGGCAAGAGCATCGCTTTCGTTTCATACAGGTCCGGCTCGGGCCAGATCTGGATCATTCCCCTCGACGGCGGCGAAGCAAAGCAGTTGACCCACATGGTTGTCGGCGTTTCGCGGCCCCTCTGGTCGCCCGACGGGACGATGTTGGCCTTCCTGGCGAAAAAATCGGAGAAGGACGAGGGGCTCGATGAAAGCCCGGGCGGCAAAGAAGACAAAAAAAAGCACGAAGACATGAAAGTCATCACAGAGCTCGAGGATCGCGACGATTTCAGGCAGATCTGGGTCGTCTCTCTCGATGATGAAAAACCGCGCCGCCTTACGACGGAGCCCTGGGTTTATGAAGACCCGGCATGGTCGCCCGACGGGCGGTTTCTGGCTTTCACGTACGACGAGAAGGGAACGCGCGGTGTGAGCGAGGACTCCCACGTGGGAATCATGCCGGCCGAGGGGGGCGATATCCGCCGCATCACGGGGGACGATATCTTCGCGGGCGCGCCTTCCTGGTCTCGCGACGGGAAGCGCATCGCCTATTTCCGCGACCGTGACGTCGAGTACGGCGCTTATCTCAATGTGAAAGACCTCTACGTTTACGATCTCGAAAAGGAGACGCACACCAATGTCACCCTCGGCGTCGAATCGCCGGCCGTCGGCGGGTCCGGTTCCATCCCGCACCACGCCGCCGTCTGGAGCGCCGACGACTCTTCTCTCTACCTGCTCGGCGCGAAAGGACCGGCGCAGAACGTCTACCGGGTCGTCGTGCCCGAGGGCGGCGCGTCATCAGGCGGCATCAGGTCGGGCATGATTCCAATCACAGAGCAGAAGGGCGAGATTTATGCACCTACTTTTTCGAAGGACGGGAGCGTCATGGCTTTCGTCATGGGGAGTTTTTCCCGCGTCGTCGAGGTCTATGCCTCGACGGTGGACCGGTTCGCGCCGAAACGCCTGACCGATACGATGAAACCGCTCGAGAAGCTCGGGTTCCGCGAGCCCGAAACGCTCCGGTTCGACAGCCTCGACGGCACACCTCTCGAGGCGTTCCTCTTTTACCCCGACAACTTCGAAAAGGGGAATCCCGTTCCCCTCGTCGTCGATATCCACGGCGGTCCGGCCTCCCGGTGGGGCGCCCAGGTCCCGCGCTACGCGCCGTGGCGGCTCTACAACGCCCACGGCATGGCCGTCCTGCTCGTCAACCCGCGGGGCTCGACGGGCTACGGCGCCGAGTTCCAGAGAGGGAACTTCAAGGGGTTCGGCCGGGGCGACCTGGTCGACATCATCAGCGGGGTGGACCACGTGATCGGCATGGGCGTCGCCGATCCGGAGCGCCTCGGCGTGACCGGTTACAGCTACGGCGGTTTCATGACGAACAACATCATCACGCGGACCAAGCGCTTCAAGGCGGCGGTGAGCATCGCCGGGGGCGCCAACTACATCTCCTGCTACTGCCAGGCGAACCCGATCCTGCCCGGCGTCTTCTACGACGGCCCGCCCTGGGGGGAGAGCTCCAGGCTTTACTTCGAACACTCGCCCATCGTTCGGGCCGGAAACGTAACGACGCCCACGCTCATCATGCACGGCGAGAAGGACGGGGCCGTCGACAAGAGCCAGTCGATCGAGTTCTTCAGGGCGCTGAGGGAAGCCGGCGTCGAGACGGAGCTCGTTCTCTACCCCCGCGAAGCGCACAGCATCTACGAGCCCGTGCACTGGCGCGATTATATGAAGCGTTCCGTAGAGTGGTTCCGAAAGCACCTGCTCGGCGAAGAGCCGGAAGCGTAGCCGCCGATCATGGTGGGGAGTCTGTCTATGGCTTCGGGAAAGCCGAACGAACGGGTCCGCCTGGCGGCGGCTCGGATGAAAATGGATCTCCTCAAGCGGGCGGCCGACAGGATTTCCTTTCTGATCGTGGCATCCGATTATCCCGAGATCGACATCGAAATCGAAAAATCGAAGGTGAGAAACCTCTGCGGAGAGCTTTTCCCGACCAGGGTTTGGCTCTATGAGATGATCTACGAAGCGAGGTTCAGAAGGCTCTGGGAACAGTTCAGGAAACCACCGGGGAGCTCGTGGGCGGAATGAAGAGAGCCGGGGCCGCCGGAAATTCGAGAACGAGACGGGGCTGGGTTCCGGGGGCTCTGCTGATCGTCGTTCTCGTCCTGGTCGCCTACGGCCCGGCCCTGCGCTCCGCCTATATCTGGGACGACCCGGAATACGTAACCCAAAACCCCGCGCTCCGATCGGCCCAGGGGCTGGAACGGATCTGGTTCGAGCCCGGCGCCACTCCTCAGTATTACCCGCTCGTCTTTACCTTCTTCTGGACGGAGTACCATCTCTGGGGGCTCGACCCGTTCGGTTACCATCTCGTCAACGTTCTCCTCCATGCCCTGGGCGCCCTCCTCATCTGGAGCCTGCTTGCGCGCCTCTCCGTGCCCGGCGCCTGGGCGGCGGCCGCGCTCTTCGCGCTCCATCCCGTTCACGTCGAGTCCGTGGCGTGGATCACGGAGCGCAAGAACGTGCTTTCTCTTGTTCTTTATCTCTCTTCTTTCCTCGCCTATCTGCGGTTCGCCGTGCCCCGGGGCGGGGCCGCTCCGGCGCGGAGATTCTACTTCTTGGCCATGATTCTGTTCCTCTGCGCCCTTTTGAGCAAAACCGTGGCCTGCACCCTGCCCGCCGCGATCCTGCTCGTGCTCATTTGGAAGAAGGGACGTCTCGTGCTCAGGGACGTGCTTCCGCTCGTTCCCTTCTTTGCCGCCGGCGCCACCATGGGACTCATGACGGTCTGGATGGAAAAGTTCCACGTGGGCGCTCTCGGCGACGAGTGGTCGCTCACTCTTCCCGAGCGATGCCTCCTGGCCGGGAGGATACCATGGTTCTATGCCGGAAAACTCGTCTGGCCGGTCGGTCTCGTTTTCATCTATCCCCGCTGGGTGATCGACACGAGCGCCTGGTGGCAGTATCTCTTTCCCCTGGCCGGCGCGGTTGTCATTGCCGTTCTCTGGTTGAAGCGCCGGCGATGGGGCGCGGGGCCGCTCGTTGCCGTGCTTTTCTTCGGGGGCACGCTCGTTCCCGCGCTCGGTTTCTTCAATGTCTATCCCATGCGGTTCTCTTTTGTGGCCGATCACTTCCAGTACCTGGCGAGTGCGGGTCTGATCGCCCTCGGCACGGCGCTGTCCGCTGCAGCTGCTTCGAGGCTCGGCTCGTGGGGCCGTCCGTCCGTCGTCGCGCTCTGTTCGGCCGTTTTAGCCTTCTTCGGGACGATCACGTGGCATCAGTGTCACACCTACAAGGATCAGGAGACGCTCTGGCGCGACACGCTCGACAAGAACCATGCCGCTTGGATCGCCCACAACAACCTGGGAGAGATCCTGGTTGCCCAAGGCCGGTTCGACGAGGCCATGCTTCACTTGAACGAGGCTCTCGAGTTGAAGCCGGGACTGTCCGAGGCGCAGGGCAATCTCGCCAACGCCCTTTTCCGCAAAGGGAGGATTGATGAAGCTGTCTCGCTCTATCAAGAAATGCTCCGAACCGAGCCCGAAAACGCAAAAGCACAGAGCAACCTCGGCGCCATCCTCGAATCCCGGGGCGAGCTCGCCGAAGCCGCGGCCCGGTACGGCGAAGCCCTGAGAATCAATCCCGGTTATGCCAACGCCCACTTCAACCTGGCCAATGTCCTTGTCAAGCAGGAGAAACTCGCCGACGCCGCCGGGCACTACGCCGAAGCGGTGCGCCTCGCTCCGGGATTTGCGAAAGCGCACTACCGGCTTGGTAAAGTGCTTCAGGGACTGGGGAGGAACGGCGAGGCGGGAGAATCGTTCCGCACGGCGCTCCGCCTCGCCCGCGCCGCCGGGGACATGGCTCTCGTGAGAGAGATCGAAAGGGGGGGACACAATACGCGGTAATGCGTAGCGGATTTTTTCACGCAAAAAGAAGGGGATAAGCAATGGTTCTCCCGGGCCACAAGGGGGCTCGGGCCTTCCTTGCTTACCCCCCACGCTCGCAAAGCCTCGCTATAAGGGGGGTGCGCTTAGCAAGCGCGTAGCGCTTGCCGGACGCTCCGGCCCGTGGTCCGGGCAAAGATCCTCAAAATATCCCCTTCTTTTGCGTGAAAAAACCGCTACGCGTCACCGCGCAGTGTGTCCCCTTTTTTTGGCCCCTTTTCAAAATCTTACGCGTTGTTTATGCGGTCTCTGCGCAAGAATCGACAATTCTTCCATAAACCGTGTGTTTTATTGAACACCTGTAATTTCGACTGAACTCGATTAGGTTTTTTCAGGGAGGAGGAGCCATGAAAAAGAAAATGCTTGTTCAGATTGCGGGATCCGTCCTTTGTCTTCTTTTTCTCGGTGGAACGGCTTGGGGGGCGACTCTTTACGTTCCCGACCACTATTTAACGATTCAGGATGCCATTATCGCGGCCTCGAACAGCGACGTCATCATCGTCCGGTGCGGAACCTATGTGGAGAACATCAATTTCATCGGCAAGGCGATCGCTCTTCAAAGCGAGTCCGGCCCGCAGGACACGACGATAGACGGAAACCAGACCGGAAGCGTGGTCGTTTTCAAAAACGGGGAAGGGCCGGACTCCGTCCTGGAGGGATTCACGCTGACCAACGGGACGGGGAGTCAGTTCAGGCCCTACTCGCTCTCCGGCGGCGGGATCTTTTGTATCAGCTCCTCCCCCACGATTCTGAACAACATCATCACCGGCAACAGCACGGATGGCGGCGGCGGGATCTACTGTTACGACTCCTCTCCCTTGATCAGCGGCAACACGATAAAAGAAAACAGCGTCGATTGGAGCGGAGGCGGGCTCTATTTAAACAATGGGTGTGCTTCGGCAATCGTCGAGAACAACACGATCACCAAGAACTCAGCGGGCCAAAGGGGAGGCGGCTTCTGTTTTGTTTCCTCCACCCCTCATTTCAGGAACAACGCCGTTTCCGACAACTCGGCTAAAAGAGGGGGCGGCGGCGATATTGACAGCCCAGGTTCTCCACTCATCGAGAAGAATCTGTTTCTCGATAATTGGGTATCCGAATCATCGGGAGGCGGGGGTGGGATCTATATCTATAGCTCCTCCCCGAAAATCACAGGCAACCTCTTTTACAGAAACGATGGATATTTGGAGGGGGGAGCGCTCTGGTGCTCTTATTCGTCTCCGTTCATCACGAACAGCGTCTTCGTCTCGAACCACGCCAGATTCGAAGGCGGAGCCATCCGCTGTGTCTGGTCAAATATCACGGTAACGAACTGCACTTTCTTTGCGAACTCCGCCCACGACAAAGGCGGCGCGATCTGCTGCTGGGACGAAACCACCTTGATCGTCACGAACTCGATCTTGCGAAACGATCACACTTCATGGGGAGGAAACGAGATCTGGATCAGCTCGTCGGTCTACAATTTGCCTTCTAAACTGTTCATCGGGTATTCCAACCTGAAAGGGGGCCTGCTCTCCATTTACTATTCTTTGAGCACCATACTCCATTGGGGCGACGGCATGATCGATGCGAATCCCCTCTACGCCGACACCTTTCTCGGAGACTTTCATCTCACATGGAATTCCCCCTGCCGGGACGCGGGTTACAACGGAGCGCCCTCTCTTCCCGACGAGGATTTCGAAGGGGATCCGCGAGTGGCGGACAATGTCGCCGACATAGGAGCCGACGAGTTCGACACTCACATATACACCATGGGAACAATCACACCGGGCGGCACGATTCAGGTTCGCGTTATCGGCATGCCGAATATGCCGGTGACGGCCTACCTCGGTTCGGGGATCAAGGATCCACCCATGCTGTCGATATATGGAGACATCCACCTTCTGCCGCCGCTGAAAGTCTACCTGTTCGAGACGACATCGGCCGACGGGATTGCCAAGGCCAAGCGCACGATTCCGCTCACGTGGGTTCCGGGAGATAACTATCCGATCCAGGCGCTGGTCGGCCCGGTGGGCGGCAACGACACGGAGCTCTCCAACCTGATGATCATGACCCCAGAATAAGGAGGGGGGGGGTGACTACGCGTCATCGCGCGGTGTGTCCCCCCCTTTCCCGCGGATCAGCTCCTCGCGGTACTGCATCTGGTAGAGGCGGTAATAGAGACCGCGCTGCGCCAGCAGCTCGTCGTGCGTTCCTTCCTCCTCTTTCCGGCCGTGGTGGAGAACGATGATCCGATCGGCGTTTCGGATCGTCGAGAGGCGGTGGGCGATGATGATCGATGTGCGCTGCCGTGTGATCTCTGCGGTGGCGGCCTGGATCAGGGATTCCGTCTCCGTGTCGATGCTGGCCGTGGCTTCGTCGAGAATCAGAATATCGGGATCGAAAGCCATGGCGCGAGCAAAGGAGAGGAGCTGCTTCTGGCCCGTCGAGAGGTTCTCGCCCCGCTCGGCCAGTTTCGAGTCGTATCCATCGGGAAGGTTTTCGATGAATGCGTGGGCGCGGGCGTTTTGGGCCGCCCTGATCATGCTCCCGTCGGGGATGCCGTCCTTGCCCAGACGGATGTTGTCGGCCACGCTCCGCGAAAAGATGAATGGATCCTGGAGCACGGTGACCATGGCGGATCGGAGCGACCTCTGGCCGATATCGCGGACATCCGCGCCGTTGACGAGAACGCGGCCTTCCTGCACGTCGTAGAACCGGGAGAGGAGGTTGATCACCGTCGACTTGCCCGCCCCCGTGTGGCCCACGAGAGCGACGGCTTCACCCCGGTTCACGCCGAAGCTGACGCTGTGAAGAACGGGATTGTCCGGATTATAGCCGAAGGTGACGTTGTCGAAGACCACGCTCTCAACGGGCAAAGCGAGCACCTTCGGGTCGTGCCGGTCGAGGACTTCCGGTTTTGTGTCGAGCAGCTTGAAGATCCTTTCCGACGAAACCACGGCGGACTGGAGGATGGAGTACTTCTCGGCCAGGTCGGCCACGGGCCGGAAGAACATCTCGAGGTAGCGGATGAAGGCGAAGACGACTCCGAAGGTGAGCGCGCCCGTTCCCACGGCTTCGCCTCCCTTGAGGATGACGAGAGCGAGCGCCGCTGCGGACAGGACTTCCACGATCGGAAAGAAGAGGGCGAAGTGGAGGATCGTCCGCTCGTGGGCCGCCCTGTGGTCCCGGTTGATGCCGTCGAAGATTTCGAAGTTCTTCTTCTCCCGGAGAAAGAGCTGGACCGTTTTCATTCCCGTGATGTTTTCCTGGAGGTTGGAATTGATTCGGGCCAGGTGGAACCGGATGTCGTCGAAACCCTTCCGGATCCTGCGGCGGAAAACGAACGTGACGGCCACGAGAATAGGCAGGATCAGGAATGTCCAGAGAGCCAGAGTCGTATCGAGCATGACCATGGCGGCCACGATCCCGGCGATGAGGAAGATGTCGCCGAAGATGGCGACAAGACCTTCGGTGAAGAGCTGGTTCAGGTTTTCCACGTCGCTGGTGACGCGCGTGACGATCCGGCCCACGGGGTTGCGGTCGAAGTAGGAGATCGACAGTTTCTGGAGGTGGTCGAAAATGATATTGCGCAGCCTGAACATGACCTTCTGTCCCAGCATCTGGGTGCACAGCGTCTGGGCGAAATGGCAGAGGAAGTCGAGGATCAGGACGCCGAGAAATAGGAGGGCCGTCACCTTCAGCCCGTCGTAATCCCCCTTGAGGATGTTGTCGTCGATGGCGATCTTGATGATCCACGGCCCGGCGGCGGACGTGATCGCCGTGAGAATGATGAGGGCGAAGGCGGCCGCAACGAGATGGGTCCAGGGCTTGGCAAAAGTGAAGAGACGCCAGAGGAGCTTGAAGTCCACTTGCTGCTTATCGGACCTGTCCCTTTCCATCTTCATGCGTCGGGTCCCTCGATCTCGCTCTCCAGGCGCTGCTGTTCGACCATGTGGGCATAGATCCCGCCGGCCCGGACGAGGTCGTCGTGCCGGCCCCTCTCTTCGATCGCGCCGTTTCGCAAAACCAGGATCTGGTCGGCGTGCCTCACGGCCGAGATCCGGTGCGAGACAATGATCACCGTCCGTTCCCGCGAAAAGGCCTTGATGTTTTGAAGGATCTTCTCCTCCGTTCGGGTGTCCACGGCGGAAAGAGCGTCGTCGAGAACGAGGGCGGACGGATCTTTGAGAAGAGCGCGCGCGATCGCCGTTCTCTGCTTCTGCCCGCCCGAGAGGTTGATGCCCCGTTCGCCGAGGAGGGTTTCGTACCCGTCGGGAAGAGCGACGATCTCTTCGTGGAAAGCCGCCATCTCGGCGACTTCGCGGACAGAGTGCGCGGTAACTTCAGGCCGCGCGAAGGAGATGTTGGCGCCCACCGTATCGGAAAAGAGAAAAGTCTCCTGGGGCACGAAACCGAAAGCGTCCCTCAGACTCTCCAGCGTGATCGTGTTGATCTCCCGGCCGTCCACGAATATGGCGCCTTCCTCCGCGGGGTAGAGGCGAACCAGGAGGTTGAGCAGCGTCGTTTTTCCCGAGCCCGTGGGCCCGATGACGGCCGTGGTCATTCCCCTCTCGATCACGGCGGAAACCCTGTTCAGAACAAGCTGTCCCTCCGGGGTGTAGCGGAAGCTGAGGTCGCGGATCTCGATGCGGCGGCCCCCCTTCTCCTCGAGGTCGTCTCCGAGGGGAAGGGCCTTCTCCCCGTCGCGGATCAGGGGCTCTGTTTCCAGGATCTTTTCGATGCGCTTCAACGATGCGGAGCCGCGCTGGAAGAGGGACGTGACCCAGCCCACGGCGATGGCGGGCCAGACGAGCATGGAGAGGTACATGGCAAAGGCCGTGAACCCGCCCACGGTGATCTTGCCGTCCATGATGAACCGCCCCCCGGCAAAGAGCATGAGCAAAGTTCCCAGGCCGACGATGGCGATCACGGCCGGGCGGAATGCGCTGTGAACGAGGAGGTAGCTTCTGTTGAGCCGGACGTACTCCCCGTTCGATTCGGCGAAGAGCTCTTTTTCGTGCTCTTCCTGCGAGTAGGACCGGATCACCCTGGCGCCGGCCAGGTTCTCCTGGATGCGGGCGGTGAGAACGCCGAACTGGGCCTGGATCTTTTCGAAGCGCCTGTGAATGGCGCCGGCGAAGCGGAAGACCACAACGGCCATCACGGGAAGCGTTGTCAGCGAGATCAGGGTGAGCATGGGGCTGATCAGGAGGAGGTTGACGATGACGAAGCTCCCCGTAACGAGGGTATTCACTCCATACATGATTCCGGGACCGAGGAGCTGGCGGACCGCCGCGAGGTCGTTCGTGGAGACGGCCATCAGGTCGCCCGTGGGCCGGGAGTGGAAAAAGGCCGGTCCGAACCGCTGGAAGTGGCGGAAGAGGTCGTTCCGCATGTCTGTCTCGATGCGGCGCGAGGCGAAGATGATGAGGCGCCGCGTGAGAAAGAGAAAGACCCCGCGCCCGATCATAACGAGCACCATGCCGCAGGCGCAGAAGGCGAGAAGGGAAAGGTCGGGAGAGAAACCGACATCGCCGGCGGGTACGCCGAAGTCGCCGGCGGGTACGCCGAAGTCGCCGGCGGGTACGCCGAAGTCGCCGGCGGGTACGCCGAAGTCGCCGGCCGGCTCCAGGCTGTCCAGCGCCCGCTGGACCAGCCGCGGCTTGATGATCTGGAACGCCGTGGCCAGGACGGTGGCGGCCGCGCCGTAGAGATAAGGACGGCGGTAGTTCTTCAGCCACGGTCCGAGGTCGCTGAGGACCTTCATCATTGCGGGTGTCTCGGGGAAATGCCGGCCTCTTTTTCCTCGAGGCGCGCCATGAGGAAAAGGAGGTCGGAGAGACGGTTGAGAAGAGCCGGGATGTTCCTGTTGGCCGGACTCTCCTTGGCGCTGATTCGAGCGAAGGCCCGCTCGGCGCGACGCACCACGGTGCGGGCCACGTCGAGGAGGGCCGATGTTTCCGACTCGCCGGGGAGAACGAACTTTGCGGGGAGCTCAAGGAAGCTTTCGATTTCGTCGATTCTGCCCGAAACCTTCTTCACGTCTTCGGGAGCGAGCTTTCTTTTGAGAAGCTTCTCCTTCCCCTTGGGACAGGCCAGTTCCGAGTTGACGACGTAGATGAGGTTCTGGAGCTCGAGCAGCCCTTCCTTCAGCAAGGGCAGCTCTGTCTTGGCCCGAGCCAGCCCGATGAAAGCCGAAGCCTCGTCGAGCGCGCCGTACGCCTCGGGCCGCGCCGTGCCCTTGCCTGTTCGTGATCCGTCGAGGAGGGATGTCTCTCCCTCGTCCCCCCGGCCCGTTGTGATCGATCGCTTTTTCGCCATGCCGGACTTTCTTCTTGTTTCGGGCCAACGAATTTTTTCTGTAACTCCTTGTTTTTAACTGTAGACCAGGGGTGGAGGCAAGTGCTTTTCGATGGCTTGTGGGCAGGCCGGACCGGAAATAATCGGGAGTCGTGATGAACAGCAGAGAGAAGATCGAAAAGATCGGTTTCGGGTTCATGGAGGCGAGATTGCTGATCACGGCTGTGGAGCTCGATCTCTTCACGGCGATCGGCGGATCGGGGCGGAGCGTTTCAGAGACCGCCGCCCTCACCGGAACGAAAAAAGCGCCCCTCGAACGTCTGCTCAACGCCTTGGCCATGATGAAGCTCCTTGTCAAGAGGCGGGGCTGTTTCAAGAACAGCGCCGCGGCCCGGCGCCATCTCACGGCCGGCTCGCCCGAGCCGCTCGGCGACATCGTGCGCCACTACGGTTCCATGTGGAAGAACTGGAGCTCCCTCACCCCGATCGTGAGAACGGGACGCGTTCCGGTCCGGAAGAAGAGCGCGAGCGACACGAAAAGCTTCATCCGCGGCATGTCGAACGTGGCCGCGCCCGTTGTCGACGAGACGGCCCGGGCCCTTTCGCGGGAGCTCGGCCGATCGCGGCGCGTGCTCGACCTGGGGGGCGGTCCGGGGACTTATGCCCGCTGTTTCGCGAAGAAACATCCCCGGCTGACGGCAACGGTGATGGATCTTCTCGATGTTCTTGAAATCGCCGACACCTGCGGTGTCGAAATCGCCGACACCTGCGGTGTCGAAATCGCCGGCTCCTACGGAGCCGAAGCCGCCGGCCGAGCGTCTCTCGGAAAGAGGGTGAAGTTCACGCCGGGCGACGTCCTGACGCGGTCATCTTTCGGCCGCGGGTATGACCTCGTCTTTCTCTCCAACTTCGTTCACTGTTTCAAGCCGGACGATGCGCGGGAGATCATCGCCAAATCGGCCCGGGCCGTGCGTCGCGGCGGATGGGTGGCCGTCAAGGAGTTCTGCCTCGAAAGGGACGGGACAGCTCCCCCCTTTTCGGCTCTTTTTTCGATCAACATGCTCGTGGCCGACGCCGGAGACGCCTACCCGATGAAGCGGCTCGAGGAGTGGATGTCGCGCGCCGGTCTCGGCCGGTTCCGCAAGCACGGTCCCATCGGCGTCAACTCCGTCCTCGTGGTGGGAAAGAGGTTGTAGGCCTCATTATTGCCCGGAAATCCCGCCCGGCCGCACTGCTTTTCCTTGAACAATCCGGCCTTCTTCGATATGATCGACTTTTCGTATCCTGATCAAAAAAGGGCAATTGTTCTATAAGTCACGGTAAAGGAGAACGAGATGACTCAGGAAAAGATCGAAACCGCCAAGGCTCATTTCGCTGCGCTGATCGAGGAGCAGCTTGAGCGGATCGAGCGGATGAAAAGCGCCGCCGACTGGATCGACTATTCCACCCTCGAGCCGATCAAGATCGGGCTTCTGGGCGGGGACGGCATCGGCCCATATCTTTCTAAGGAAGGCAGGTTCGTTCTGGAGTACCTTCTCAAGGACGAGATCGAGAAGGGCAAGGTCGTGATCAGCGACATCGAGGGGCTCACCATCGAGAACCGCGCCAAAGCGGGCCAAGCGATTCCCGACGACGTCCTCGCCGAGATCAAGAAGTACCACGTCACCCTCAAGGGGCCGACCACGACGCCGCGCAAGGGGGATCCGTGGCCCAACATCGAGAGCTGCAACGTGGCCATACGCCGCTATCTCGATCTCTTCGCCAACGTGCGGCCCGTGAAGGTGCCCAAGGACGGCATCGACTGGATGTTCTTCCGCGAGAACACGGAAGGCGCCTACGTGCTCGGAAGCAAGGGCATTCACGTGACCGACGATCTCTCCATGGATTTCAAGGTCATCACCGAGCAGGGGGCCGAGCGGATCATCCGCCTCGCCTTCGAGTATGCCGCGAAGAACAAGATCAACAAGGTCACGGTGGTCACGAAAGCCAACGTGGTCAAGACAACGGACGGCCGTTTTCTCGACGTGGCCCGCAGGGTGGCCGAGGAATATCCCCAGGTCGAATGGGACGACTGGTACATCGACATCATGACGGCCAAGCTCGTCGACCCGAAGCGCCGCACCCAGTTCCGGGTCATGGTCATGCCCAACCTCTACGGCGACATCCTCACCGACGAAGCCGCCGAGTTCCAGGGGGGCGTCGGCACGGCCGGTTCGGCCAACATCGGCAAGCAGTACGCCATGTTCGAGGCCATCCACGGCTCGGCGCCCCGCATGGTGAAAGAGGGCCGCGCCCAGTATGCCGACCCCTGCAGCCTGATCCGGGCGGCCGCGCTCATGCTCAACCACATCGGTTTCCAGGACAAGGCGAAGAAGCTCGAGATGGCCCTCGACATCTGCGGCAACCACGAGAAGAAGCTCGTCATGACCGGCCGCGACACGGGCGCCACGGGCCGCGAATACTGCGAGTACCTGATGAGCTGGATGGAAAATCCCGAGCTCGAGGCGGCCTGGAACAGTTTTCAAAAGTAGACCGGTAATAAAAAAAGTAGACCGGAAAGGGCAGCGCTCCTCTCCGGCGGGATAACGGAAGGGGTGCTCGCACATTCCGCAGGCTTTGCGAGGACTTGTTCACGCTCCTCTTCTTTGCCCGCAGCCGGGGGGTGTGCTCTAGCCGTGTGCTCTAGCAGTACTGCCTAAAATTCCCCACCTCGCGGGCTTTCAGCCAGTCGGCCATTCCCTTGCTCCAGACATAGGCGTCGCCCGTGATCTCATTGCTTTTCAGTTTCTGGACGACATCGGATTCGGGGAAGGGTCCTGCCTGGGCCCCGTCCCTGGCCACGTACCATGTTCCGTCGCCCATGACGGTGAAGGTCTCGACCTCCACAGGGGGGTGGGGCATATCGGGAGGGAGGTTGTCGGGCGGCGGGGGGCGGGCGCCGGCGGGAGGCTGCAATCTTTTCAGGTCGGGCATCACGAGTATGAGGAGGAGGACGAAGAGGGGAAAGTATGGCCTGACAAGACCGGCAGCGAAGGTGAAGAGAGCCCAGAGAACGGCGACTCGGCCCTTCCTCCCGGCGAGATAGGCGACGAGAATGCTGAGCAGGGGCAGGGTCAGGTAATAGAATATCATCGTCTCATTGTACCGGCCTCTTGTCCGGGCCGGAACCTCGATCCGACGACATTTTCTCGATCTGTTTGAGGAGGTTGCTGAAAATAAACTTATGGAAGGGAAGGAAAGTGTACCAGTAGATTTTCCCGGCAAAGCCGGAGGTGTCGTAGTAAGCCGCGATGGAGAGCCTGTTTCCGTCTCCGTTCCGGGCAACGGTGAACTCGAGCCACGCCCTGCCCGGCATCTTCATCTCCGACCGGAGAAGAAGTCTTTCGTTTCGTCTCAGATCCTCGACCCGCCAGAAATCAATGACATCGTTGATTTTCAGGCTCGACCGGCTCCGCCTGCCGCGCGCGCTTCCCACGCCGAGAATCAATCGATCGAAAGCGCCGCGAAGACGCCACATCCAGTTGTTGTAGAACCAGCCCTCCCTGCCTCCCACCCTGCAGAAGGATTTGAAAATCGCCCGGGCGCTCTTTGAAGTGACAAGGGAGTGGATCGCAATGAAGCGGGGCGGTTCTTCGAGCTCGTTGAGCTTCATTGCGAGATCGTGGGCGGGCGGGTAGGCGTCGGACCACCGGGTGTAAACCTTGTCCTGTTCCTCGCGCGACATGGCCCTGACGATCGATTCTTTGTATGAAAGAGGTTCAAAGGGGAGGAAGCTCCTGATCAACCGGTCTTTGCAGTAAGCGTCGTTTTTGAGTCCTTCCATCAGACAGTGCGTGATCGAAGCCGGAACAGGCGTGAAAAGGCTCGCGAAATAGGAGTAAAACCTGATGCTCGGAATCGGAACGGAGATGAAAAAGCGCTTCTTGTTCAGAATTTCCGCCAGGATCTTCAGCATCTTTTCGTAAGAGAGGATATCCCTGCCTCCGATATCGAAGCGGCAGCCCACTGTTTCGGGAATCTCGAGCACACCCACGAGATACTTGATCACATCGCGAACCGAGATGGGCTGGCACTTGTTCCGGGCCCAGTGGGGGATGAATAAACCGGGCAGGTTTTTGACGAGATGCTCGATGATCTCGTAAGACGCGCTTCCCGATCCGATGATGACGGCCGCCTGCAGGATCGTGACGGGCACCGTGCCCCGCTTGAGCTTTTCGGCCACATCCATGCGGCTCCGCAGGTGGTCGGAAAGGTGTCTTTGGCTGGTACCGAGCCCGCCGAGATAAATGATCCTCTTGATTCCTTGCGCATCGGCCGCTCTCCTGAAGTTGGCGGCGGCCCGGATATCGGCCTCTTCGAACTCGTCGGGGCCGAGCACGAGCGAATGGATCAGATAGTAGGCGGTGTGGACGCCTTGGAATGCCTTTTCTAGGGAACGGTAGTCGTGCGAATCGGCCACGGCGATCTCGGCGCCCGGCCAGCGTTCCTCGTACTCGGGCGACGGCGCCCTCACCGTGACTCGAACCTGATAGCCCCGCACGAGGAGCTCGGGAACGAGACGCCCTCCGATGTAGCCCGAAGCCCCGGTCACAAGGACCCTGCCGATTCCGGTCAGCGGCCTGGAAGGGAGATCGTGGCAGAAATAAGCCTTGTCCTTCCAGGGAGGGACGAGGTTCTCACAGGATTCCCGGTCTGTTATCGCTCAAACCTCCGAAAAAGTTGCGGAAGCCGCCTTTTCTAAGGTAACATATCGGATTGGCATGAATGCTCTGCTTTATAACCTTGATAGCAGGATCTGGCTCGAATGACAGACTTTTCGCCCATAAAGGGCCCGGAAGCCCTGGAATTGCTGGATGCCGAGGGCGCGGATTTTTACGCTCTCATGGCGCGCGCCGGCGCCGTCAGGCAGGAATACCGGGGCGGGGGCGTCAACCTCTGCGGCATACTCAACGCGAAGAGCGGCCGCTGTCCCGAGAACTGCGCTTTCTGCGCCCAGTCCACCCACTTCGAAACGGACGCCCCTGTCTACCCGCTCGTCGACTCGGCCGAAATGGTTGGCCGGGCCCGCGAAGTGGAATCGATGGGCGCGCGCGAGTACTCGATCGTCACCTCGGGAACGACCGTCCGCAGGGAGAACGAGATCAACGAGATCTGCAGCGCCCTCGCCCGCCTGAAAGAGGAGGGACGCCTCATCCGGTGCGCCTCTCTCGGCAATCTCTCCCTGGAGACGCTCTCCCGGCTCAAGGGAGCGGGGCTGACGAACTACCACCACAACCTGGAAACGGCCCGTTCCTTCTTTCCCGAGATCTGCACGACCCGGGACTACGACGAGGACGTGGAAACGATCCGGCGCGCGAAGGGCCTGGGGCTCAAGGTCTGCTGCGGCGGCATCTTCGGGATGGGGGAGAGCTCGGAGCAGAGGGTGGAGTTGGCCGAAACGATCCGCGATCTCGACGTGGATTCGATTCCGCTCAACTTCCTCAATCCGGTTGCCGGGACCCCCCTCGAGGGGAAGCACGACCTCACCCCGGTCGACTGCCTCAGGATCATCGCCCTCTTCCGTCTCATGATGCCCGGAAAGGACATTTATGTCTGCGGCGGCCGTGAGGTCAATCTCCGCGAGATGCAGTCGTGGATCTTCATGGCCGGGGCCAACGGCATGATGGTGGGCGATTATTTGACCACATCGGGGCGCGACAGCACGCTCGATCTCGAAATGGTCCGGGATCAGGGGCTCGAAGTCCTTCCGCCGGGGAACCAGCCGTGAACGACGGGGACCGGATCAAGAAAGAGCTCGATCGGATCAGAGGGGCGGGTCTCTACCGCACTCTGCGCACCGTTTCCACGCCGCCCGACGCAGAGTTCGTCCTCAACGATAGAAAGGTGATCAATTTTTCGAGCAACAACTCGCTCGGGCTCGCCTCCCATCCCGCTCTCCGGGCCGCGGCGAAGGACGCCGTGGACCGGTACGGCGTGGGCTCGGGGGCGAGCCGCCTCATCGCCGGAAACATGGAACCCCACGAGAAGCTCGAGAAGGAAATCGCCTCGTTCATGGAAAGCGAGGGCGCGCTCTTTTTTCCGAGCGGTTACCAGGCCAACATCGGCGCGATCCCCGTACTCGCCGACTCCTACGGAGTCGAAATCACAGACCGGGGCGGCGTCATCCTATCGGACGAGCTCAACCACGCGAGCCTCATCGACGGGATCCGGCTCGCCCGCGCCGAGTGCCGGATCTATCCTCACAACGATGTCTCTGCGCTGAAGAGGCTTCTCGAAGAGATCGACGCGGACTCGCCAGTGCTCGTCGTGACGGAAGCCCTCTTTTCCATGGAAGGGGACCGGGCCCCCCTCGCCGAGATCGCGGCGCTCAAGGAGGTGAGACCCTTTCTCCTCTATGTGGATGAAGCGCACTCGATCGGCGCGACCGGCCCTTCGGGTCGCGGGCTCGCCGCCGACGCGGAGTGCGGGAAAAGCGTCGACATCATCCTGGGAACGCTCGGAAAGGCCTTCGGCGTGTCGGGCGCATTCATCGCCGCTTCGGAGGCCGTGGTCGAGCTCCTCATCAACAGGGCGCGCCCCTTCATCTACACCACGGCGCCCCCGCCCGCCGTGGCCGCCGCAGCTTTGGCCGCGCTTGAAATGGTGCGGAGGGGCGACGAGGCGCGCGAGAGGCTCCGCCGCAACAACGCGCGCTTCCGCGAGCTTCTCAGCGGTTTTCTGGGGGAAATGCCTCCCGGCCGGGACCATATCGTGCCCGTTCATTGTCCGGGAGCCGGGAATGTCATGGAGGCGTGCTCCCGCCTCCTCGAGAAAGGGATCTTCTGCCAGGGGATCCGGCCTCCCACGGTTCCGGCCGGGAAGTGCAGGCTCCGTTTTTCCCTCTCGGCGCTGCACACGGACGATCATCTGGAAAAGACGGCGGCCCTGCTGCGGAGCGACGATCTCGCCCGCTTCTTTTCTGAAGCGGACAGCGCGGGCTGACTCAAGATGGAGAAAAAAGTGGATAAAAAGAGTGCCCGCAATATCCGGAAAGACGACAAGCGCTTCGTCTGGCACCCCTTCACACAGATGAGAGACTGGCTCGAAGAGGAGCCGCTCATCATCGAACGGGGCGAGGGTGTGGAGCTGATCGACGTGGACGGAAAGCGCTACCTCGACGGAATCAGCTCTCTCTGGACCAATCTGCACGGCCACAGGGTGCCCGAGATCGATGAGGCCGTAGCGGATCAGCTCGGAAAAATCGCCCACTCCACGCTGCTCGGAATGGGAAACGTTCCTTCCGTCGTGCTGGCCCGGGCGCTCGTGGGGATCACGCCGGCAACACTCGAGAAGGTCTTCTATTCCGATTCGGGCTCCACGGCGGTCGAGATCGCGCTCAAGATGGCGTTTCAATTCTGGCAGCAGCAGGGAGCGCCCCATAACAAAAAGACGCGCTTCGCCTGCATCAGCAATGCCTATCACGGGGACACGATCGGATCGGTCTCCGTGGGCGGGATCGATCTCTTCCACTCGATCTACAAGCCTCTCCTTTTTCAAACGATTCAAATCCCGTCCCCCTTCTGCTACCGCTGCCCCCTGGAAAAAAAGCGCGAGACCTGCGACATGGAATGCGCGACCGAAGCGGAAAAAACGATCGCCGCGCACGGCGACGAGCTCGCCGCCCTGGTCATGGAGCCGCTCGTGCAGGGCGCTGCGGGCATGATCGTTCACCCCGAGGGATTCCTCAGCCGCATGGCGGCGGCTTGCCGCGACAACGACGTGCTCCTCATTCTCGACGAGGTGGCCACCGGGTTCGGCCGGACGGGGAAGATGTTCGCCTGCGAGCACGAAGGGGTGGAGCCCGATCTCATGGCGCTCGCCAAGGGGATCTCGGGGGGATATCTTCCTCTCGCCGCCACACTCGCTTCCGAAAGGATCTTCGAGGGATTTCTGGGGAAATACAAGAGCCAGCGCACCTTCTTCCACGGCCACACTTATACGGGCAATCCCCTCGCCTGCGCCGCGGCGCTCGGAAACCTGGAGGCCTTCGAAAAGAGAAACGTCCTTGCTCACGTGAACGAGCTGGCGCGGGACATGGCCGGCTTCCTCGAAGAGTTTATCGGCCGCCCCCACATCGGCAGCATGCGGCAGATAGGCCTCATGGCCGGGATCGAGATCGTGAAAGAGAAGAGCGATCCCTTCGATCCCGCCCTCCGCGTGGGGCACAGGGTGATCGTCGAGGCCCGGAAGCGGGACGCGGTCCTCCGGCCCCTCGGGGACGTGATCGTTCTCATGCCGCCTCTCGCCATGACCCGGGAAGAGCTCGGCCGGCTCACGGCCATTGCCGGCGAAAGCATCGACGCTGTTCTGGAGGCCCTGTGAAAGGACTCTTCGTCACGGGAACGGACACGAGCGTGGGAAAGACCTTCGTCTCTCTCGCCCTGATCGCTCACTGGCGAGGCCGGGGGCTTCGCGTGGGTGTGATGAAACCGTGCGAGACGGGATGCGTTCCTCTCGAGAACGGCGAGCTCTACCCGGCCGACGCTGCGGCCCTTCTGAAAGAGTCCCGCACCGCTCTCTCGCTCGACGAGGTCTGTCCCAGCCGATTCCGCGCGCCCATGGCGCCGGCCGAGGCCGCGGCCCTGGAGGGGGGGGCTTTCTCCGTCGAGGAAGCGGTGCGCATCTTCCGCGCCATCCGGCGGAGCCATGACGTGACGATCGTCGAGGGCGCCGGGGGGCTGATCGTTCCCTTCGAGGGAGAACGGACCACCATCGATCTCGTCCGGGCCATGGAGATCCCAATTCTCGTTGTGGCGCACGCCGGCCTCGGTACGATCAACCACACCTGCCTCACCGTGGAGGCGGCGAGGTCGCACGGTCTCGACGTTCTGGGCGTGGTTTTCACGCGGTCCGAGGATCCGGTTCTGCAAAAGCCCGGGCCGGACGAAGAGCGCAACCCCGCCGCCGTGTCCCGGCTCTGCGGGGTGAAAGTCTTCGGCGCCGTTCCCTGGATTGCGGCAAGGGATCCCCGCGAAGCCCTCGGATCGATCGACGCCGATGCGATCACGGCGGAGCTGGAAAAGACCGTGATTTCTAGGCGGCAGTGAAGCTCAAAAGGAGGAAAGAATGACCCGCGTCGTCGTCATCGGAGGAGGCGTGATCGGGTGCGCTACTGCACTGGAGCTCGTAGGGTGCGGGCTTGAAACGACTGTGGTCGACAAAGAGGGCGAGGTGGGGCACGGCTCCACATCGGCTTCTTGCGGCATCGTGCGCCGCTTCTACTCGACACCGACCATGACGGCCATGGCCCACGAGGGGGCCGGGATCTGGGCGGATTGGCGCACCTGGCTCGGGACTGACGACGAAAACGGTCTCGCCCGTTTCGAACGGCCCGGCATGCTCTTCATCCCGCCCGTTATCGATGAAGAGGTGAAGCGCGTCGTAGGCCACATGCTCGAAATCGGCGTGGACGTCGAGGTGCTGGACAGGCGCGGGATCGAGAAGCGGTTTCCCTTTCTCGACACACGTTCCCACTGGCCGGTGCGGCGGCCCGGCGACGAGAACTTTTTCGAAGAGACGGGGCGCTCTCTCGAAGGCGGGGTGTTCGAGCGTGACGCCGGGTACGTCGTTTCCCCCCTTCTCGCCGCGCACAACATGCGCACGGCCGCCGAAAAGAAAGGAGTTTCCTTCCTCCTTGGAGCGCGTGTCGTCGATATTCTCGGCGAGGATGAGGGCGGCCGCCGCTTCCGGCTTGTGCTGGAAGACGGCGGTTGTGTCGACACCGACGTGGTCGTCAACGCGGCCGGTCCCCATTCGGGCGTGGTAAACAAGCTGGCCGGCGCGGCCCTTCCCATCGAGACGAGACCCCTCCGCCGGGAGGTCCATGCCGTTGAAAATCCACTTTTCGAAAAGGGCCGGCCGGTCGTTCCCGTTGTGGGCGACCTCGATTCGGGTGTTTACTTCCGGCCCGAGACAGGGGGACGCGACCTCATCGTGGGATCGCTCGAGCCGGAATGCGACACCATGGAATGGGTCGATGATCCCGACGATTTCAACACGACCATCACCGTGGCCGGTTGCGAGCGGCAGGTCATGAGACTGATGAAACGGTTCCCTCTCGTGGGACTCGGCAAGCGCCGCGGCGTGGCCGCCCTCTACGACGTAACTCTTCAGGACTGGAACCCCGTGCTCGACAGAACGGACCGGCCCGGGTTCTATGTCGCTATCGGCACGAGCGGCTCTTCATTCAAGACGGCGCCCGTGATCGGCATGATCATGGCCCGCCTGATCAAGGAATGCGAAGAGGGACGCAATCACGACAACGATCCCGTGCACGTCACCCTTCCGCGCACCGGGTTCGACGTGAACGCGGGTTTCTTCTCGAGGCTCCGCGGGGCGCTCGACTCGACGGGCACCGTGCTGGGATAAGAGCCCCCCTCACGGGCCGGTTCTTTTGACTTCGGCTGCAACGGCGAAGTGATCGGACAGGGTGTCGGGCAGGATCGCATAGCTCGAAAATTCCAACTCGGACGAGATCAGGATCCAGTCCATCCTCCTCTTCGTGAAAGGGAATGTCTCCATCTCCTTCGCTTCCGGCCGAAACGCTTTCAAATCGAGCCCGTCCGCCAGAATGCGGAGGGGTGATCGTTCGTCATTCCATTCGCTGTTGAAGTCTCCCATGAGGATCAGCGGCCTCGTCCGGGGCGACAGCTTCCCGACCAGCTCCGCGGCCTGGGTCCGCCGGGCCGATCGGTTCATGAAATCGAGGTGCACCGACGCGAGGTCGATTCTGTTTCCCGATCCTTCGGGCCACTCGATCGTGCAGGCCACGAATCCCTTGGGGAAAGCCGGCGGCGAAGGGGGAAAAGTGACTGATGCGACGTTGTTCAGGCGCAGCCGGGACAGAATCGCCGTTCCGTAAGTGAGGCCGAGTCCTTTCACGTGTTCGCCTCGTGCCGAATAGGGGAGCCCCGTTTTTCCGGCCAGGTATTCCACGTGGTTGAAATTCCCGCTCCAAAGGGAAGGGCCGTCCGCCTCCTGCAGAGCGACGGCTGCGGGCTTTTCGCGCAACAGCATCCCGGCAACCTCGTCGAGATGGGACCGGATTGCAGCCTCTCCTTGGAGAGCCTGGTTCGGTCCCGTGCCGCGGCCGTGTGCCAGGTTGAGCGTCATGACTTTCAAAAGGACCTGGGGGGATGCGGCTTTCCCATCAGGCTCCGCAGGGGTGTAGGCCGCCGAAGGGAGACGGGCGTCGCGCTCTCCGGCAATGAAGAAGGGTATGAGCATGAGCGCGGCCGTTCCGGCCCCGACCAGGCAGATGATCGGGATGAGCCTTCTCTTTTTCATGTCGAACAAGTCCGCTGTTGATCAACGGGTTCCCGGGCGTCACTCTTCCGGCACGGCGGCCCGGTCGGCGAGGAAGAATGCCGTCAGAAAAACGAGCCGGCTCATGTCGGCGAGCATGTCGGGGTTGATGCGGTAGATCGTGTCGCCCGTCTGGTGGTAATGGAGGTGGGGGCCGTTCGACCAGAAGGCCATGGCCGGAATCCCTTTCTTGCGGAACGAGGCGTGGTCGCTTCCCCGCACCCCGGGAGGTCCTCTGAATTCGCTGATCCGCCGCACCGTGCCGACGAAGGCGTCGGCCTTCTCGACGGCGTTTTTCTGTTCCGGATTGCCGGGCGTGCAGACGCATCCCGTTCCCTCTCCTTCGCCCACCATGTCCATGTTGAGCATCGTGTCGATCGTGCCGACCATGGATGGGAGATTGTCGACGAGGTGCTGCGAGCCGATGAGACCCCTCTCTTCGCTGCCGAAGAGGGCGAGGAGAACGGACCGTCTCGGCGGCCTCTCGAGACGGCCGAAAGCCTCGGCGATCTCGAGGACGCACGAGCTGCCCGACCCGTTGTCGTCGGCGCCGGCGAAGAGAAGATCCATGTGGCGGCCGCAGTGGTCGAGGTGGGCGCCGATCACGATGAACTCGCCCCGGAGCTCCGGGTCCGATCCTTCGATCCATGCGAGAACGTTGTATGCCGTGGCATTGGGGTGATAATCGGCTTTGACGCTGAGCCGGGCCGTCGATTCCAGAGGGAAGGAGCGCGGCTTTTTCGTCTTTCTCAGCTGCCGGCGCAGGTCCGCCGCCGAGATTCCGTGCGGCTCGAACAGTCCGTCCGCCGCTTTATCGGTGATCGTTGCCGGCAGGAAGCCTTCCACCCGGTCGCCGTTGGGGTTGGCGTTGACCTTTTCGTAGATGTAGAAGAGGCCGGCTGCGCCTTTCTCCTTGGCCCGGAGCATGCGCGTTCTGTGGTGGTCGTGGTCGATGAAGCCTTTCTCGTCCGGATCGGGCGTTCCGCGGAAACTCAGGACGAGCTTGCCTTCCACATCAACGCCGGCGTAATCGTCGTAGCCGAGCTCGGGCGCCGAGATCCCCCAGCCCACGAAGACTAGCCCGGCCGTCACATCGCCCGAGTCGCTGAAGAGGAGAGGGAGAAAGTCGGATCCGGCTTCGAGTTCCGTACCATCGATCGTTAACGAGGCCTCCTGGATGATCGAGTATGGAGAGGGGTAGGGCTGGAGATAGCTTCCGTCGGGGCCGCCCGGCTTAAGACCCCACTCGCGGAACCGCCCGGCCGTCCATTCCGCCGCGGCCGTGAACTCGGCCGTTCCCGGGTAGCGGCCGCCGAACCGGGGATGGCTGAGCAGCTTGCAGTGGTTGTAAGGATCGATCGGGCGAATCGTGGAGAAAGCTTCTGCAAGGTTGTCGTCCAGCCCCTGAGTGACGGAATCGGCAAGCTCCGGATCCGAAAAGGACCGGACCAGCAGGATGCCGGCGAGGAGCAGGATCAGGACGAAGAAGCAAACGAGGAGTAGAGGTCTGTTCATGGCCGCGGGCGGTCTCCGGTCTTGTCGTCTTTTTCTTTTACTTTAAAACGGGCCCTGCCGGAGAACCAATGAAATTTGTGCGGGAAAGGGCTGCTCAGGATCGGCGGGCTCCCAGGTTTTTCAGGAAACCACGGCTGTCGAAGGAAATCCTTTCGGCCGGTCCGAAAATGCGGATGCCCGTGCGTCCGTCGAGCTCGGCCAGGAGCGCCTCGCTCGCCTCGATCCGCTCGAGCGAGGCCGTGTCTGCGATGCGGACGATGCGGATTTCGCCCGGTGTGTTGCGGCCCAGGGACGCGAGAATGTTCTCGATCGCTTCCCGGTCCGTTCCGAAGACCGCCGGGACCATGGCCGCTTCGGGGCGCGCCGCGGTGTTGCAGTTCAGGGCGGTGGCGGTCCGGTCCACCTTGGAGGCGCAGCGTTCGAGGACGGCATGGGCGAACCCGATTCCGGTGGCGTTCCCCTTCGAAGCCGCCGTGAGATCGCGGACGAGGATGCGCGCGATTCGGGGTGCAAGGGCGCCTTCTTTCCTTCCGATCACGTTCGTGTCCATGCCCGTGCCGCTGATCTCCTTGCCCATGGCGTCGACGATCAGGAGGTCGATCTCATCGAAGGGGAGGCGCGGCATCCATTCTTCGGCTGAGCGCAGGAGGGCTGCGTCCATGTCCGGGAAGCCGGGTGGGAGCGCGGCACCGAGGGCGCCGAGCCGCTTTTTACCGTTCTCGACAAGGGCAAGGCCGAAGGAGAGGGGCGTCTTTTTCGCAAGGAGAGGGACCGCTTCCCGGGCGAGCTCCTCGAAAGGACGGGGAGGAGAAATGGTATGGATGCAGGCCGCCCCTTCGGGATTGCCGAGGCCGACGAGGGTCATTTTGCAGAGGCCGCTCTGGATCGGCCCGGCGAACCGGGTGTGAGGCTTGACTCGGTTAACGACGGCGATCCCGTCGGCTTCCGAGGCGAGCTTGTCCATGTGGAGCGGGATGCCGGTCCCTGTTTCCGCAGCCGGAACCGTCTTTGTTGAGCTTCGCACCGGGGCGCCCACGCTCTCTTCCGTCACCCCGAGCTCTTCGAGAAGAGCGGCTTGGCCGCGCGCCTTCCCTCCGCCGTGGCTTCCCATGGCGGGAACGATGAAGGGAAGTGTCCCGAGATTCTTCAGGAGCTCGACGAGTGTTTTCACCACCTCGGCCAGGCCGTCGATTCCACGGCTCCCCACGGCGACGGCGACGCTCTCCCCTTTACCCATAAACGATGACGGTTTGAGCTCTTCGACGGCGCGCACGACCTCGGACGCCGGATCGGAAAGGACGGGGCCCTTCGGCCTGCTTTCGACGGCGGCAAGCTTTATCTTTTCCGGCTTCATGGCCATCATCTTGATATTCTCTTCGAACCTTGTAAAGTGCGCGGTTGTGATGAAGATTCTTCCGTTCAAATGGTTTTTTCCCGGGACCGAAGTCAGGAACCTCGGGCGTATCCTGGCGATCTGCTGTCTTGTGGGCGTGGTGGCCGGAATGGGCGCCATAGCTTTTTACTGGCTGCTCGGTCTGGCCAAGCACGTCTTTCTCGACCAGATGGCGGGTTACCATCCTCCGGGGCCGGGAGGCGAGCCCCCGCCTTTTCCGGAAACCGATGCGCCCCTTATCAGGTGGGTCCTTCTTCTTCTTCCCGCTGCAGGCGGGCTCGTCAGCGGCGTGATCGTCTACCTGCTCGCCGCCGGTTATGAGGGGCACGGCACGGATGACGCCAACCATTCCTTTCACCACAGGGGGGGCGAAGTGCGCGCCCGCGTGCCCTTCATCAAGGCCGTCACGGCGGCGATCACGATCGGGACGGGCGGATCGGGAGGCCGCGAGGGACCGATCGCCCAGATCGGGTCGGGGTTCGGGTCCCTCCTCGGTCGATGGCTCAAGCTGAGGCCCTTCGAGCGCCGGATACTCATGTCGGCCGGAATGGGAGCCGGCATCGGCGCCATTTTCCACGCTCCCCTGGCCGGCGCACTCTTCGCGTCCGAGGTGCTCTACAGGGAGCTCGACATCGAACACGAGGTGCTCGTTCCCACGGTGATCTCGTCGATCATCGCCTACTCGATCTTTGCCATTCCGTACGGCTTCGAGCCTCTTTTCGCTACGCCCGCCTTTACCTTTCACAACACCGTCGAGCTCGTTCCCTATTTCATGCTCGCCATCGCCGTGGCGGTCGGCGCCATCGTCTACGTGAAGAGCTTCTACGGCATCAGGAATCTTTTCCTGAAGATCCCGGTCCCGCCCCATTTCAAGCCCGCCATAGGCGGGTTGATCGTGGGCGGCATCGGTTGGTTCATTCCCGAAGCGCTCGGAACGGGGTACGGCGTGGTGCAGGAGCTCTTCGCCGGCGAGCCCTCTCCTTTCGCAATGGACAGGATCGGCGTTGCCGGAGCGGGAGCGCTTTTTCTCGTTGTTGGGGCCAAGATCCTGACCACGTCTTTTTCGATCGGGTCGGGCGGATCGGGCGGTGTTTTCGGGCCTGCCGTCGTGATCGGAGGGGCTCTCGGCGGAGGGGTCGGGCTCGTTGTCGCCGGCCTCTTTCCGGCCATGAACCTCCATCCCGGCGCGTTCGCCCTTGTCGGCATGGCCGGTTTCTTCGGCGCGGCCGCCAACGTGCCCGTGTCGACGATCATCATGGTTTCCGAGATGACGGGGAACTACAACCTGCTCGTGCCCTCTATGTGGGTTTGCGTCATCGCCTATCTTCTCGCCAGGCGATACCAGCTTTACGAGAACCAGCTTCCCACGCGGTTCGATGCGCCGGCCCACCTCGGCAACATGGCGGGCTCTGTTCTGAAAAAGATGACCGTTGCCGACGTGCTCGCCCACGGCAATCCGGAACCGGTCAAGGCCGTCTCGGGAAACACGACGGTCTACGATATGCTGCATCGGTTCGCCGACTCGGAACACGCTGTCTTTCCGATTCTCGACGAGGAGGGGAATCTTTCCGGGCTCGTGGACAGGAGGGAGCTCCGGTCTGTCGCCGGCCACCCCGAAGTGGGCCACATCATCGTTGCTTCCGAGATCGCCCGTCCCGCAACGACGGTGACGCCCGACGAAGCTCTCCTCACCGCCGTCAAGATGATGGTGAGCGAGCGCAACGAGGAGATCGTTGTTGTCGATCGTAATGATTCGAACAAGGTGGTTGCCACCATGAGCCGCAACGATCTCGTTACGGCTTATAACCATAAAATCATCGCTGACATGGAAGAAGAACGATGAGGCGCCTCGACACTGTCTCGATGACCCATTCCGGCCGGGCCGCGCGGGGTGTTCCTGTTCGGGCTGATGACCCATGAGCCGGGTGCTTCATATCCTTTCACAGAGACCTTCACTGACGGGGAGCGGCGTCACCCTCGACGCGCTGGTCCGCCATGCTTCACGGGCGGGATGGGAACAGCGCGTCATCGTGGGTGTTCCCGCCGGGGACGAGGATCCGCAGGTGGGCGGGCTCGATTCCGCTGCGGTCAGGCCGCTCATCTTCGGCTCCGGCGGGAAGGGCCTTACCCTTGAAAAGGGCCTCGACTTCCCCGTGCCCGGCATGAGCGATGTGATGCCTTACGAGAGTACGCGCTTCAGCGCCATGTCGGTCTCGCAGATCGAAGCCTATCGCTCCGCCTGGATACGGCATGTGAAGGAGACGGCCGCCGAATTCCATCCCGACCTGGTGCACAGCCACCACGTCTGGATCTTGTCGTCCATGCTCAAGGATATCATGCCCCGGGTCCCCGTCGTCACCCAGTGCCATGCCACCGGTTTCCGGCAGATGGATCTTTGCCCCCACCTGGCCGAAGGCGTGCGCGCCGATTGCTCGAGAAACGATCGATTCCTGGTGCTGCACAAGGAACAGGCGCGCAGCCTGTCCGAAAGGCTGGACGTGCGGCCCGACAGGATCCGTGTCGTGGGGGGCGGGTACCGTGATGATCTCTTTCACGCCCGGGGCCGCTGCGAAGACGGCGCGCCGCGGCTCCTTTACACGGGAAAGTTCAGTGCGGCCAAGGGGCTTCCCTGGCTGCTCGACGCCGTGGAGCGTCTGGCCGCCCGGATCCCAAACCTCGAACTGCACGTGGCCGGGAGCGGAACCGGCCGGGATGCGGATGAGCTGCGGGAGCGCATGAAAGCGATGGAACCGGCCGTGATCAACCACGGCCAGCTTGCCCAGAAAGAGCTGGCCGGCCTGATGCGGAAATGCTCCCTTTTTGTTTTGCCTTCATTTTACGAGGGATTGGCGCTTGTGCTCGTGGAAGCTTTCGCGTGCGGCTGCCGTCTCGTGGCGACAGGGCTGCCCGGTGTTATGGATGAGCTGGCGCCTGCCGTCGGCTCGGCGCTTGACCCGGTCGCCCTTCCCGGGCTCTGCGGGGTGGACACTCCCCTGCCCGAGGACCTTCCCGCTTTTGTCGACAGGTTGGAAACCACGATC
>CAZWHE010000027.1:0-32295 GCA_964633825.1 uncultured Phycisphaerales bacterium
TGATCTCGGTGCGCGATCCCTGAATGACTTTGAAGGCACCTTTTTTTAGGCTGGTGAGCTGGGCCCAACGGAAATGATTGTGGCAGAAAAGCGATTCCGAAAAAGCGGGGGGCGCAGACGGTTCGGGTTTTTCGGAAACGATGCAGGCCGCCAGGTTTCGGGAATGAATGGGGGAACGTGCGCCGGGGAGCTCCTGAAGCGCGAGAACAGCCCCGGATATATCAATGCTGCGGATCGGTCGATCGACGACCCGTCCGCCTGAAATGCCCGGACCTTTGATAATGACGGGAACGCGAAGAGTGGCATCGTAAAGGAAATAAGCGTGAGTCGGTTCGCCGTGATCGCCGAGACCTTCTCCGTGATCGGAAGTCAAAAAGATGACCGTTTTTTCCAGCAGCTCCATCTTCTCGAGGCCGGAAAGGAGCCGGCCTATTTCCCTGTCCACGAAAGCGATCTCCCCGTCGTAAGGGTCTGCGCTCGAAACGGTGAGAGGGGCGGAATAGGGGATGTGGGGATCGAAGAAATGAATCCAGAAGAAGAACGGTTTAGCCGGATCGATCTTTCCGGCCGCTTCGAGGGTGCTGTCGACTGTTCGGTCGGCCGGTGACTCTTTGAGCAGCACGCATCCCCGGGATCGCCCTGCGCCGACGAGGGGACGGAAAAGGTACGTTTCGAATCCCTGTTCCAGTCCGCAGCCCGGAGCCAGAGGCTCTCCCGAGACGACGGCCAGGGTTTGAAATCCCCGGTGGGCGAGTTTTTCCGCCAGTGTATGCGCGTCTTCGGAAAGGGCGAAGGGACGGTTGTCTCTGATTCCGATCTCGTGAGGCATGAGTCCCGTCATGAGAGAGGCATGGGACGGAAGTGTGATGGGCGCCGTGACAACGGCGTTGTTGAAGAGAACGCCCTCGCGGGCGAGCCGATCGATGAAAGGGGTGGCGGCGTTTTCATATCCCGTGCAGCCCAGCCTGTCCCATCGCAGGGTATCGACCGTGATCAGGAGAACGCCCTGGTAGGGGTGCTCATTTTTTTTGGAGCATCCGGCAAAAAGAAGCGATACCGATACGAGCATGATCGCGGCCGGCGATAAATAAAAAAGACGGGCTCTCGCAAAGCCCGTCTTGAAGTGAGCGAACGGAAATGACCGTCCCATTTATTCGTCCAATGGTGTTCCGCCGAACGTGATATCTCTGAGATCGGCTCGAAGGCATTCGTTGACGACCTTGACCACGTGGCCGTAGGTGATTTCCTTGTAAGGATAAATCGTCGCCTTGGCGTCGGGGGCTTTTCTGTGAAACTCCTTGACGGTCCTGTAAAACTGGTTCAGGTTGGATTGCTTCCTGCCGTTGACCGACATGGTAAAACCCAGGGCCGCGCTTTTGGAGATCCTGAGATCGATCTCGATTTTTTCGAGCTCCTTGTCGAGAGGGGTTGCGTTGACGCCCACATCTCTGGGGAGATAAGCCGCCAGCTTCCCGTCGAGCAGTTTGAACTTGATCGAGCACAAAAAGAAGATGAGAAGAAGGAAGGTGACGTCGATCATGGGCGTCATCTGCATCTCGACTTCTTCTTTTGCCGCTTCTTCCGATATTTTACTGACCATAATCGGATCTCCGTCTTTTCAGGTGCACAGCGGACCAGGAGCGTCAGCCGTCGACTTTCTTCTCTTCGTCCACGTGGCAGGCAAGCTCGATCTTGTAGATCTTGATGCCTTCCTCTCCGCAGATCTGCATGACTTTCTGGATGTACTTGAACTCCGTATCGCTGTCTGCGCGAATCAGGATCGCCTGTTTGGACGCTCCGTCCGGCTCCCTGTCGAATCCCTGCACCTGGGCGGCCAGGTGCTTGCGGATCTCGTTGATCGCATCATCCACGCAGCCGCGGTTGTGGCGCCGCACGATATAATCCCCCTTGCGGTTGATGTTGATGATCATCCGCTTATCTTCGGGGTTTTCGTCTTTCTGGGCTTGATCCGCCTTGGGGAGAACCAGGTCTTCCAGTTCCTGCTGCGTGAGGTCCGTCACGATCATGAAGAAAATGATCAGGTTGAACACGACGTCGATCATGGGCGTCATGTTCATCTTCATCTCGTAATCGACTTGTTTTTTTCTCGCCATGTCTGACTCCGGTTGAGTGGCCGGGAAAGAGCTCGCGGCCGGCTTACTGTGCGGGTCTGAACCTCTCGAAAAGATCGGCCGTGATCGCCGAGATTTCGAGAGAGTGCTTAACCACCTTGTTCCTGAGAAAAACGAAAGAGGCCGTGATGGGGATAGCCACGATCAAGCCGAACATGGTCGTGATCAGCGCTGCGGAAATACCTCCGGAGAGCTGGGCGGGATCGGCCTGTCCCTTTGTCGATGCGATCACGTTGAACGCCGCGATCATACCCATGACCGTCCCGAGAAGGCCGAGCATGGGGGAAACGTTCGCGATCAGAGAGAGCCAGGAGAGCCTCGAGTGGAGCTTGATAGCTTCTTCCTCGCCGGTTTCTTCGAGAGCTTTTTCTATAGCGTCGAAGGAAGCGCTCATCTTGGGAAGGCCGGCCGCTACGACGTTGGTGAAGTAATTGGGTTCCGCCTCGCAGAGCTCGATTGATTCCTGATACTCGCCGGCTTCGAAGAGAGCTTCGATCTCTTCGATCAGATCGGGAGGCGCCAGCTTCTCCTTTCTCATCTCGACAAAGTCGCTGATGATGAGCGCGAGACCCACGACAGAGAGGCCGACAATGATCCAGCCGATGGCGCCGCCGTCGCGGAAGATCTTGCCGAGAGTCACCGTCTCTTGCGATGCTTTCTTGCCCTCCTGGGCCATCACCAGGTCTGCCGTACATAGAAGCATTATGGCAACGATGAAGAGGATAAAAACTTTCTTGTTAAGCATTCGAAACCGCTCCTTTCAACCTTTATCAATTCCTGAGTGTTCGAATCAATCAGTTTGTTAGCTGTATTGAACGCCCGGATCCGAGCCGGGTTTACTTTAATTTCTTTCGGGCTTCTTTGGCCCAACGTGTTTTCGGATAAAGATCTACCACTTCACGGAAATAATCGTGCGCTTTCTTTTTATATCGGGGCTCGAGGTCCTTCATCTCGAGGCAGCAGACTCCGAGGAAGTAAGTCGCCCTGGCGGCCTCCTCTACGATTCCTCCGTAGACCACCTTTGTCGTCACGAACTGTATCTGGGCTTCTTTCAGCTTTTTCTCGGTGAGGAGGCACTCGCCCAGGCCGTTCTGAGCGCTGGCGATCGCTTCGGGGATGCTGGCCGAGTTGTTGACGATTTCGTTGAAAAAATTCTTGGCCTGTGAGTACTTCTTCCTTTTTATCAGAATGGTTCCCTGGCTGAGCTTCGCCAGGCTGGCCAGCTTTTCGAGATAGGATTTTACGGGGGGATCTTCGCATTTTCCGGCCTGTTCCCGGCAGAAGTTCTCGGAGGATCGAAAGTCTCTCTCCGCATCGTCGAGCAGCCCGCCTTCCAGTTCGATATTGGCTTTCTGATGCTTGGCGTTTGCTTCCCAGATGATTCCGAGCTTCTTTTCATAGGCTTCCTTGGCCAGGCGATCGAGGGTGGTGACGGCGTTCTGAATGTCCCCGCTCTGGGAATAACAGATTGCGAGGTTCATGAGCACATCCGCGTAAAATCGCGTTTTGGGATTGGCTGTCAGAAGGTCTTTGTATGCCTTGATCGCGTCGCCGTATTTGGAGGGGGTTGAGTTTCCCCAGGCTTGATAGGCTTTGCCGATATGATAGAGGGCATAGGTCTTGATCCAGTCCCGCACCCTTCCATCTTCCATGGCCAGCCTGAATGAGCTGACGGCGTTTTCGTAATCGTAATTTCTGAGAAGGTTCATCCCCTGGATGTAGGCGTCCGGAGTATCGCCGTACTCGACTTTGTAGACCTTGTCCGCCGTCAGTTTCTGCTCCGACCCGCTCCCCTTTTTGTAACGGACTTCTTCATAGGTTTCGAGCGTGACCTTGTCGACCTTCATGGGCTTGTTGGTCGATTTTTTCAGGATTATGTCTTCACCAAAACTGGCTTGATCTGCAAGAAGAAAGAAAACGACGATAACTGTCGATCTGATGACGGCTTTGAACATCAGTGAGAACTCCGTGATCCTTCCTGGTTTACAAATCGAGAATACTAATGAGCCCCTCTGTTCGTGTCAAGATTGAATATAAACACAGAGTTGGTTGGGGCTCCTTTCCATCTATTTTCTGTTCCTGATCGCACTCCGAATGTACTTGAACTTTCTTTTTATTTCCGGGCCACCCAGATCTTCGTGGAAGACCTCCACGTTCTTGATCACCGTGAGGGCTTCGTTGTACTGTTGAGGGTTCAATCTTGCCGACATGTAGCGTATGTAAACCGTTTGGAACTTGGCTTCCCACCATTCCGGGCCGTAGGGTTTGTTCACCTTGAGGGCCCTGAGCATGAATCTCCAGATACTGAGGGCGTTGTCGAGCCTGATCTTGTTCGGATCGGCGTCCGCGGACGGGAGGTAGTCGCCCGAGCCGGGAACCTCGATGTATTCCATGCCGTCCCACTCGAGCCATCCGCCGAGGCAGAGCGCCGTTGATCGGAGGAGGGTGGGGTTCTTCTTGTCCGCGTTGAGGAGTCTCAGCCAGATCGGCTTGGCCGCCTGGAAGTCCTTCAGGGCGAGGAGAACTTCCGCGTACGATCTGCTGACGCTTTTCTCTATTTCGGTTTTGCGCTCGGGATCTTTTCCGAATTCTTGGATGAGGCGCTCGTAGGTTGTTCTAGCTTTTTCGAAGTCGCCCAGTTCCTTGTACCAGTCGCAGACGTTTTTGAGATTCGTAAAGGAGTCGAACCCGCTCATCTCGCAGTACTGGTACATATATTCGGCGGCCTTCCGGAGGTAATCAAAATACTTATCGGGCGGTTTTTGCTCTGACCTTTCCGCCGTCCCGCGGAGTTTTTCAGCGGCCTGGGCGTATGCCTTTCCGATGCGATAGGCCGCGACCGAATAGCGGCCGGACGAGGAATAATTTTCCTTCATCTCCTTGAAGAGTTTTTCCGCTTCCGCGAATTTTTCGAGGCCGATCTGTGAAAGGATTCTGAAATATACGATAGCGGGAAAGAAATTCGTCTGGGAATCGAAGGTCTCCTCGAACCCTGAAAGAAGATCCAGGGCTTTCTGGTACTTTTCCTGTGTGAGATAGATTTCGGCCCGGTAGAAGACGGCCTCGGCACTGGCCCCGATTCTGGCGCCCTTCTGCCTCGCCGTGGCCGGAGGCGGGGATTTCCGGACGAAACTCTCGAAATCGTCGAGTCTCTTGAGCGCCATGTCGTACTGCTTGAGATCCTGGTAGCACCGGGCCAGGTAGATCAGGGATTTCTCGTAGTATGTGCTCGTTTTCTTGACGTCTTGGAAGCTCTCGATCGCGTCCTTCATGAGATCGTCGTGTTCTTCGCTCTTGGTGATCTGAGCCTTGTCGAACTTCTCCTTGGCGATGAAGAAGAGAAAGTCCGTGCTGATGCCGGCCTGGACCAGCGTGTCGCGAGCCAGCTTCATGGCGGCCTCGTCGTATGAATGGTTCGTCTCCTTGAACCTCTTGCCGGCCGCCATGTACCAGTTGTTGCCGTTGTATTCACGCGTCGTCTCGTCTGCTTTCGCATACTTGGAAAAGAAACCCGTTTTGAAGGCGATGGAAGCCTCGAGGGGACGGAGCATGTCTTTGAAGCACTGGCCGATGCAATACCAGGTTTTCGCGGTAAAGGCTTTTTCCTGGTCGACCGTTTTAATCGCTTTGAAAACCCTGTAGTAGCCCTGGATCGCTTGTGTGTACTTCTTTTGGAGGTGGGCGCCTTCCGCGGCCGTGAAAAGAATGTCGGGCGATATCATGGTCGTGCTTTCCGCGCCCGGCCCTTCGGGCTCGCGGTCTATGAGATCCTCGATGAAGCGCTTGGCGTCGTTACCGACCTCGTTGCCCGGGTTCCTGTCGGACACTCCCTTGGCGACTTCGAGGGCCAGATTGATTTTGTCGAGGTTCTTATATCCCTCCGCCTGTTCGAGCAGGGCCTTGTCACCCAGAGGGCTCATCTCGAGCTTGTTCTCTTCAAAGAGCGTCTTGAGCTGATTGACCGTTGATACGGCTTTTTCGTAATCGCCTTTCAGGTTGTAAATGTGGGCGACCTGGAAAAAAGCCGATTCGGTCAGATCGGTGATCAACCTGGCGTACTCGGCCTGGAGATCCACGGCCTGTTTCAGGTCGATCCCGGTGTGAGGATCGTAGACCTGCATGGCCAGGTCGAGGGCTTCGGTCAGCTTTCCCAGCTCGCTGTAAGACTTGGATTGGTATAGATAGGCCCACAAGACCCAGAAGTCGTTGTCGGGAGCTTCCCAGATATATTCGTCCAGCGTCTCGATCGCCGAATTCAGGTAATCCTCCCTGTTAACGCTGTCATCCCTCTTATCGAAGATCAGGGCGAAGTGGTAATAGGCGACACCGCGTTTGTAATCCGCCTCCGCCGATTGCCTGAGGCATTTGTCGGCAAGATCCTGTTCCCCGTCGGTTTCATATGCTTCGGCCCGTTTTTCGAGGTTGCGGGCCACATCGTTGAAAAGCATGACGCTCTCTCTGTAGGCGGATGAGGCCTCTTCCTTGAGAGCCTGCTTTATTTCGGGGTCCTTCGTCAGTTCCATTCCCTCGCCCAGAAAACGCCCCTGGTTCTGCAGGACAACAGCCAGGTCGATCCGGGTTTTGTTGTATTCGGCGTGATCGGTGTTGTACTGCGTGTAATCCTTGAACCGTTCTATAGCTTGTTTATAGAACTCGCGCCTTTCCTTTCGGCTCGTAGAGTATTCCGCCGCCCATTTGAGGATCTGAGCGTTGGTGAGTTGAAGAGTGATCTCCTCTTCATCGGTGAGGCGGCCCTTTTTGATTTCCGCAACAAATTCGTCGGCGAGGTCGAAGTATCGGAACCGGGCCAAACCTCTGGCGAACTCGAGGTCGTCCTGAATGATTGATTTCGGCTGATCCGACTCCTGGGCCGTCGCACTGAAAGAGATCAGGAAAAAGGCCAACAACAGGATCGGGTAGATTCTGGACGGATGCGGCATTCCGTGAGTCTCCTTTTCGGATGAATTCATTCCATTCGTCGGATAAAGGACGGAAAGTCTGTCGGGAGTCAATGTCCCTCCGGTCGGAACCGGATTCTCCGGTCAAAACCGGCACACCTTCGGATCTTTTAGCCTGCTGCATTGATCAGCGGTTCATCCTCTTCCGGAATGACGATCGTGCCTTTCACGAGAATGAGGAGTTTCCGCTTGCTCTGATAGGTTGCCTTCCTCGACAGGAGAAAAGACAAGATTGGAATATGCCTGAAGAAGGGCAGGCCCGTATCAAAGCTTCTGTAGTTCGATATCTTCATGCCGCCAAGGAGCAGCGTCGAGCGGTCTGGCATGACAATCGTCGTTCTCAGCCTCTTGATCTCCAGTTCGGGGAGCTCGATCGTGACGCTTTCTCCAACAGCCAGGCTCGTGGTGAGTGTCCGGAATTCACCGGAGCTTTCCCGCTTGAGAGTTGCAATGGTGGGCCGGAGCTCCATGGTGATGAACCTCCGGTCGGAAGAGACAACGGGCTTCACGTCGAGAACGATACCCTCGCGGACGATGTCGACGATCGGTTCTGCGATGACCGAGGCCTGGGCGATTTCGGTTTCAAAGTCCTTGATATATGCCGTATGTGTGATCGCGGTCAGATGGGCCCGCTGGCCGTTGTACACCGTCACGCTCGGAGCTTGAACGATGTTGCTCTGGCTCGATTTTTCCACGGCTCTCAGGATCGCGCTGATTGCGGTGTCATCAAGGAAGGTGAACTGGAGAGTCGTTCCGCCGGAGCCGTCGAGAACATCATCTTCGCCTATCTGGAGGTCGAGCAGGTTTTCAATCCGGCCCATGATGTCGCCGTCACGGCCGTCGTCGTAGTAGATACCGGCATCGTTTCCGGTTCCGATCCCGCCCGGGGTGGAGGGGGTGCCGTAACCGCCCGAGGAAGCGTCGCCGAAATCATCGAGAAGGACGTTGGGAACGGAAGCCAGGGGGTTGGCGAAATCATAGGCATGGCCGTTCAGGCCCCTGAAATCCACGCCGATGTCCTGGAGGAAATTGTCTTCGACCGTGATAAAACGGGTTTCGATGTTGATGAGAACACCCACGCTTTTTCGAAGGTCCGTCAACAGTTGATTGATCTTTTCGTGGATCTTGGGATTCTGCCTGACAACGAGGTAGTTCCCGATCACGTTGATTGTGTTGTTCACATCGTCTTCCCAGGAGAGGGGCTCGATGTTGTCGCGGATCAGCTCCACCAGGAGGTCGCTGGCGACGACATCGGGAATATCGTCCCCATCCTCATCCGCTTCTTCGAAGAGAGGGGCGTCACCCGACGGGCTCAGGTTGAAATCCTTGGCCGGGAAGTCGGCGATCACCTTGGAGAGGTCCCGGATGTCGTACACGTCCAGAACATAGTTGCCGATCGCTTCTTCGGCGAGAAGGATGGTCACCACGCCGTTCTGGATGTTGTACTTGCAGACCGGTGAAGCCATGGAGAGGAGGAGATCGAGCTGCTTGATCGCCGGCCTCGGAGGCGTGATGAGGTCGAAAAGGGGCTCTTCACCCGATTCGATGATCCCTTGTGAAATGATGAAGTTCACGCCCGTGGTGGCTTTGAAGTAATCGACCATCTCTTCGAGAGTCGTTTGCTCGAACTGAATCGGTATCGAAGTTGTCGCCAGCCTCTGATGGATTTCTTCGTCTTCGGGAGAAGTCGTTTCTTCCTTGATGGCGAGCTCGGTCCTGCCGCGCCGGACCACTTCGGTCCATTTCTCTTCTGACGGAAAGCTCAGGAGCTCCGTGGGCGGGAGGTCGGTGAACTCGATTTCGTCGAATGTTTTTCTCCACTGGCGCTTGTATTCCGTGCGAGAGAGTTCTTTTTCCCTGTCGTGGCGCGCTTTGACGGCCAGCGCGAGCAGGTCGAGGGCATCAGCGTTTTCGGGGTCGAGCTTGAGAAGCTCCTCGAGGCAGAGCTCGCAGTGCCTGTACCTGTCGTTGAGAAAGGCGTTGTTGGCATCGATGCTGAGCCGCCTGATCCGGTTGGCGAGCCGGTCCTGCTCGGCTCGTTCCATCTCCTCTTTCTGTTTGAAGATCCGTTCCTGGATATCCTTTTCTCTCCTGAGCTGATCCTCCTCCCGGCGTTCTCTCGCCAGGCTGAGCTCGGCCATGATATTGCTCTCGGCCAGATCGCCGTCGTCGAGGTAGGGGTTCCAGCGAATAATGGTCATAGCGTCTTCGAGGCTGCGGATTGCCTTGTCGAACTCGCCGTTCTCCATGAAAACCCTCGCCTGCTTGAGGAGCTCTTCGGCTTTCATCCGGTTCTGGGCTTTTCGAACAACGGTCCTTTCCCGGGCTTGCCGGGATATTTCCGAGATCGTCGCCGTGCGCTCTCCGAGCAGACTGCTCGTCCGGTTGAAGAGCTCGCGTGCTTCTTCATCGCCGGGCAGAAGTTCGAGAGCGTGGGCGAACTGGTTCTGGGCTTCTTCGAGTTTGTTCTGTTCGAGGAGAGCCTTGCCGTTCTCGATGAACCTCTCGACAAGAACGACGACCCTATCGTCTTTAAGGGCGATTCTCTTTCGTCGCTCGTCGGCGGCCGATGATTCGGGATCGTCTTGAGGCACTGTTGCTGCAGGGACGATCACGGTCGAGGTCTCGTCCATCATCCCCGTTGCGTAGGATGTGATGGGTTCGGCCGTAGGAGGTGAGTCACACCCAACCAGCAGGAAGATGAATGACACCAATCCGGATGTGATAGAGAGAGAGCAAATCCGCTTCATTATGAATGCTCCGTACTTGTCAATAATAGTGAATGCGTAATGGTGTATAATGTCTCAGCTTTGATAAGAACTCCAGACATAAAGTATAATCCTGGCAATTTTATGGATGAACGATTGAAATTCCAAGCCTGAGAGACATTAAGATTCATTTTTTTCAAGATTCTTCAAAAACCCTGATCTGCCCGTTTTTGTCTTTGCATTCGATTAAAAGGAACCGAACAGGTCTCGATTCGGCGGATTCCCGGTAAGCGGGCTCTCCGGTCGTGAGCTCAATCGTGACCGATCCGTCCGAGTTGAAAACGGGAATCTTTGTTGTCTTGATCTCGTCTCTTGCTCCGAATCTGATGGCGGACAGGCTCAAAGCAGTGGAAAAATCAATTGTTCCCATGCCGGGGACTTCCTTGGGACCGCCCAAAGTTTGGCCGACAGAGGCTTCAAAAGATTCGGTGTAACTTTTCCCGTTGACTGTAATTGTGATCGACAGAGAAACGGTTTTCTCGTTTCCGCTCAACAAACGGATGGTGAAACGGTCATTGGTACTAACGGAAACCACTTCACTCTTTTCACTTTCAATCAGGATGCTGCTCTCTTCCGTGGCTCCTTCGAGAACCAGAAGCAAACAGTAATAATAAGCCTCTCTGGCAGGGCTGATGTTTGAATCGACATACTGTCGCTCCTGAGATGTGAGGACAGCCACAACGCCCGGCCTGCTCTCTTTTGTCCACCTATATATTTTATAGTGTAGTTGCAGTAACGGGTTGTCCTCCAGTTTTTTAATGGTGTCCTGGTTGAGTGGATTCGCCGACCAGACAAGCTTGACGCCTTTGTCGATAGGGGTGACATAGAGGTTTTTAGGCGGATGAAGCTTGATGGATTGGCTGACGACCCGGATCTTTTCCATGACGAACCGGTCTATTTCCATAAATTCAAAGAAGCCAAGACCCTGGAATACCCAATCGGAAGGCTGATATTCCGGTGAAGGGGAGTCGGCTTCGATAAAAAGATCATTCACATCGGACGGATCATCCATCCTTTCAAGAACATTGATTCTGCTGATTTGTCTGTCTATTTGTACTGAAAGATCATTGTTTTTTTGAAGCCCGTTAAAAAAGCTGACGCAGAGATATATGCATATCGCTCCTGTGATAATCCAGAGGAGGCCTTTAACTTTATTCTCTTGTGTAATCATGACTTTCCGTCATTGAAGCTGACTGAGAGCACCAGGTCCGTCCGTATGGGCGGGCTTGAGTAATCATTGAGCTGTGTTCCCCAGAGATCGGGTTCGATCCGCATGAAGCTCATTTTTTCCGGTTTGATGAGAACACCGGGAGCACGATTGCAAATCCAGTTTTCAGAAAAGAGTATGGCTTCTGTAATTCCGGAGATGAATGAAAAATTCAACAGAAAGAGAGAGAGACCCTCCTCTCCGTGCCGGGTTCTGGTCCTTCTTCCCGTTTCCACCGTCATTGTTAAGCTCGTGACAATGCCGGCGTCCCCAATCATGCGAGCCATGTTGTTGACAAAGGTTCGGATTCCCTCCCTGTATCTGGAGCTCAGATTGAGTGTAAGATCGTTCTCGATAGCGATCAGGGACTGAACGATGGGATCCTTCGGCGTATAACCCCATTCTTTTAAAATAGTTTGCAAATTCTCGTTCGCCGGCTCAGGAACGATGGTGCCCGATTCCCGGCTCTTTTTCCTGAGGAGATCGAGCCTCATGCGGAGTTTTTCCACGGCCTGTCGCGAAGGGGGTGCTTCCCTATCGAGGTCCGATGAGAGCTGTTCGATTCTTTCCGATAGGCTTTTTGTTGCTTGACGATTTCTCGTCAGGGCGGGTTGGGCGATCTGGAGAAAGAGCAGCACGCCAACAAGGATGAATACGAAAGGTGCGGCGATCCTAATTATTCTCATCGTAACGGTTGCCTATCTCGGTCTTTTCATCAAACCCTTAACTCTGTAATGAACGAGTGGGGATTCCCCGGGGGGCGGATTAACCTCTCCCGAGGGGTAAGGGCCTGATAAAGATTCGTTCGGCTTCAACAGGAACGGCCCGAAGATGCGGTCGATCTCGCGAGATATTTCTTCCCCATCGCTCAGTCTCGTGGCCACGATCGCGGACATCATCTTTTCATCGGGATTCTGGTTGTCGATCACGATCTCTACAATGTGGAATAAACCGAACTTTCCCCGGATCGATTTGTCTTCCATCCGGTTGATTATCCGGCCCGGAATGATTGCGACACGGGATTCGGTCACCGCCCTTTCCATCCGGGCCAGCTCGTTTTCGATGATGCCGATTTCACTCTTCAGAGCGGAAGCCTCGTCCAGGAGATCGAAAGCTTTGAGCGAACCGAATCGATTCTCCAGGCTTTTTTGCTCCCGGCCGCAGTAACTCTCGATCCCGGCGATTCCGGCGACGGCGAAGAAGAAAAGGAAAGCGAGCCAGGTGAAGGCGGGGAGTTTCCTGAGCAGAAGACGTTTCGGATCGGCTTGGGCCAGAGATATGAGAGGGCTCTTCTCGGTGAGAGAGCCGACGGCCAGGCCGATGGCCTTGCTCATGGAAGCGACGACACTGGCCGGGGGCAGCGAATACTTGTCGCGGTCGATAGTGAGGTTCGAGTCTGTGGAAAGAATTCCGACGGGCAAGGGCATGCGGGAATCGAGAATGTTCAGCAGCGCCGGGACACGGGCGCCTTCGCCGGTGACGAAGATTTTCTTAGGCGCCCGGCCTTTTTTGAGGGGGCTCGATTCCAGGAATTTCTCCGCTTCATTTCCCAGTTCATCGGCGAAAAGCTCGATCCTGTCTTTGGCCATATCCGCTCCTTCTCCGGGAGGAAGGGGGAGACGCATGGGAGCGGTTCTGGTCCAGTAGGCGTTTCTCTGGAGGATCAGGAACGATGTGGCCGCCAAGCCCGGTGAGATGACGATGCATTCGCTCGGGCCGGAGTGCACGGTCTTTAAAAAGTCAAAAAGGGATCCGGCCGAGGAGACGAGCCTGTCGCAGGGAAGCCCGACTTCGTTGATCTGATCCTCGAACGATTCGAGTTCATTCTTAACGGCCGCGAGAACCTGAACACTGCACCTGTCGTGGGACCGGCCCTTTCGGGTTTTAAAGGCGATGCTCAGTTCATCAAGCGGAAGGGATGTCAGTTCGGCCACTTCAAACTGAACCATTCTTTCCAGTTCGTCCTTGCCGACATTTGGAGGAGCCAGGTGGCTTTCAATGGTTGTAAAGGACGGATACCCGATGGCCACGATGTCCCCGTCCGGTACCTTCGCCGTATTTTTAAACTGGATCAGGGCGGCGACGGCCCTTCTCTCTATCGGTGCGGACAGGGGTTTCCGGGAGATGAAGGGATCGAAGTACGGGATCCTTACGGCGCGGACGATGTCGAAACCGCTTGGCCTTTTTCGGACCCTCACGGCTTTGAGAGTGCCGTCGCCGATATCGATGCCCCATGCGTGCTGTGCCATGACCGTCCTTCCGGGTTGAATCGACTGCACGATCCATTCCTTTGGACTCCCCTCACTATTCGAAAAGAGAAGTCCTGTCAAGTCAGGACTCGTGATCCGACGGCTTCCGATCGGGTGGATTGCGTGCCAGAGTCTTCAAAACGAGCCGGAGGTCCTCCCAGGCTTTGGGTTTCTCCGAAGGATCTCTCAGAAGATAGCTGGGATGAAATGTGGGAACGACAAGGATCTCTTCGTTGAGGGGGTAATCGAAGATTTTTCCTCGTAAAGCCTTGATCCCGGAGCGTGTGTCGAGAAGCGTTCTGGTGGCCGGTGCGCCGAGCGCCACGATGATCTTTGGAGAAATGAGCTCGATCTGTTTCCTCAGGAACCTCAAACAGGAAGCGATTTCGTTGATCATGGGGGTTCTGTTTCCCGGCGGCCGGCACTTGACGACATTGGCAATGAAAACGTCTTCCCGTTTGTATCCCATTGCGCCGATCATCTTGGTCAGAAGCCGGCCGGCCCGCCCAACGAAAGGACGTCCCGAAAGGTCTTCATCGCGTCCGGGTCCTTCTCCGACGAACACGATGTCGGCCTTGGAGCTCCCTTCACCGAACACAGTGTTGGTCCTCGTTTCATGAAGCGGGCAGGCCGTACAGGTTTGGACCTCGCCGGCCAGGGCGTCGAAGGGAGACAGTGGAGAAGCAAAGCGATCCCGTTGAGTGAGTGGGAGACGGTCGACTCCGAATGCGGCCTCCGATTCGAGGGAATAGAGAAGGATTTCTCTGGCGTCCTTTTTTTTTGTCATCGTCGGTCTTCCTTGATCCGGCCGGTGAAAATACCGGATTCGTATTTTTTGAGATGGGCGGTGGTCCAGGTTCCGGCCGGCAGGTCTTTGGATTCCGCGTTCTCGATTGAGACCTTCTGGTAACGGGAGGTCAGTCCCCTTGGGGGGGTGGTGTTTCCCTCGATCAAAATCCGGGCCTCTCTTCCCAGAAAAGCCCGGTCAAAGCATTTCTTCATTTCCGCGGCCCTGGAGCGTGCTTCCAGAGCGCGGTCTTTCTTGTCCCCTTCGGAGACGCCCGGCCAAGCGGCGGCCTCTGTGCCGGGCCGGGCGCTGAAAGGAAAAACGTGGACCCGCGATGCTCCGGTCTCGGCGAGAACGTCGAGGCTCTTCTGAAAAGATCGGTCGTCTTCACCGGGAAATCCGACCATGAAATCGGTTGAAACGGCGGGATCGGGAAGGACGGCCCGCAGGCGCTCCAGTTTTTTGAGAAACGTCTCAGCCGTGTAAGGGCGCCGCATGCGGCGCAGCGTGGCATTGTCTCCGCTCTGCAGGGGGAGATGGAGGTGCGGGGCGACCCTGTCGTCGCCTGCCATGGTGTCGAGCAGAGCGGGTGTCGCCTCGGCGGGGTTCAGGGAACTGAGGCGGAGCCGGAAGCGTCCGGTTTCACGGCTGAGGATGAGATCGACGAGGCCGTCGAGCCGGAGGTCCTTGTCCCTGAATCCCCCGAGCCGGATGCCGCAGAGCACGAGCTCGCTATAGCCGGCGCGGAGAAGCCTGCTCACCTCGGATAGGATTTCCTCGGCGGAACGGCAGCGCGAGGGACCGCGCAGCGAGGGGATGATGCAGTAAGAGCAGCAAAGATCGCAGCCGTCCTGAACCTTGACATATGCGCGTGTTCTGTCCCTGAGCCCGTGGACGCCCTCCCGGCCCGGTCGGGCGGCAAGGAAACGACCGGCCAGCTCCCGGCCTTCCCCCTGTTCCGATGTTCTGATCCTCGGGTCGATCGATTCGATCTCCTTGCGGTCGTCGGCGGTGAGGCAGCCCGTGACAAGAAGGGGGGCGCGGCCGTTCCGCCGGGAGAGGCTTCTCACGGTGCGGCGGCATTTTCCTGCGGACCTGCCCGTAACGACGCAGCAGTTCACAACGATGATGTCGGCCGTCTCGGCGGTATCGGCCGCCTTCCAGCCGGCCCGTTCGAATTCTTCAACGATCAGCTGTCCGTCGTACCGATTGACCTTGCAGCCGAACGATGTGAAATGAAATTTTTTCATTTTCCAGACCGATTTCATTCACGAAGGAGCATAAAAAACGCAGGCATGATACACTGCCCCCGCCGGGCGGACAAGAAGCCGTACCGCGCGGCGGCGGCGCATAATAGCGGCGCTTAATATTTTCGAAAGGCGTGGCGCGCAATGTTTCATGCGAAAGCTTTCTCTCTACCGGTTCTATTTCTCATAACATGCTTTTCCTCCTGCAGCGGAGAAGACAGAGGGTCCGGCGATGATCTGCGTCTTCTTGTGGAGCGGGAAGTGGCGGCATGTCTCGACAGACAGGATTGGGCCGCCGCACGGGAGCGTCTGGATCGTCTCGAGCCCGTGCTTCGTAAAGAACCCTGGGCCCTTCGTCTTCGGGGCGGCCTGTTCCTCCGTTCGCAGCCCGGCGGCGGTGATGAAAAGGCTGCGGTCGAAGCCGAGCGGCTCTATCGGGAAGTCTTGGACAAAGACCCGCACTTTTCGGAAGTGCGGCTCGATTTGGCGAGATTGCTGAGCGGAAGGGGCCGCAGAGTCGAGGCCGTGAAAATCCTCGAGGCGGGAAGACGGCTCTGTTCCGAAGACGCATTGTTCTGCTTCGAGCTGTCCCGTGTCTACCTCGCTTCCGCAGAGGTGGCCGGGGCCCTGAAGTCCGTGAGAGAAGGCCTCGAACTGGCTCCTTCGTCGCCCGAAGGTCTTTCCCTTTTCGGGCATATTCTCTGTGACAGGTGCAACAGGCTCGAAGAGGGTCTGGCTTTTCAGCGGCGGGCCGTTCGGCTCGATCCCGCGGTGAAGGACGGGAAGGAGCGCCTGGCCGCCGCCCTCGTGAATCAAGCGATTATCAAGGAGAGGCAGGGCGGATCCGTCGAAGCGCTCGCTCTTCTCGACGAGGCGCTGGATCTCGTCCCCGCTGATGCGGGCGTTCTTTTCGAGCGGGCCAGGATCAGGCTTCAGGCGGGCGATCTCGACGGGGGGGTCGAGGATTTGCGTGTTCTCCACCGCGAAGGGGAAGCCGATGACGAGGTCAAGTCTCTCCTCGCGAAGAGCTTGAAAAAACTGGGCTACCAAAATCTCTATCTCAGAAAACGGGATAAAGCCCTGGCATTGTTCCGCGAGGTGGTGGAGCTCGACGTCCCGGGCGTGGAATTGACCGCCGTGAAAGGAATTCTCGAAGAGGATCGCCGCTGCGGCGAGAAGAGCGACCGAAAAAAATGACCGGCCCGATCGCCGTGACAAGCTTTATCCCGATCGCGCCGGCGGCGTCGAAGCCCGGGCCCAGCGCGTCAGGCTCGAGGAGAGACTCTGTTTCTAAAGAGAGCGGCCGCCGTTATCGCGGCGGTTTCGATCCTGAGAACGTTGTCCCAAAGCCCCGCGGGTTCCATTCCCGACTCTTTCATCGCCCTCTGTTCCTGCCGGGTGAAGCCCCCCTCGGGTCCCACGGCGATGACCGTATTTTTTATCTTTCCTCTTCTTTCCGGACGCTCTTCCAGACGCTCTCCGAGCGAGGGACAGGCTTCATGGCAGTCGAGATAAATCCTGGATTGGAACCGATCCAGACTCTCCAGCGCCAGAGGGAACGGGATCGGATCCGCCACTTCCATGATCCGGTTCCGGCCGCACTGCTTGGCCGATTCGACGGCAATGCGCCGCCACTTTCCGATCCTGGCGGTGCCGGGCCTGACGCCGGCATCGATCGATCTGGTGAAGACGACGGGAAGGACGGCGTCGCATTGAAGCTCCGAGAGTTTTTCGACGACAAAGATCATTCTTTCCCCTTTCGGCGGAGAAAGAGCGATCGTCAGTGTCTGTTCGGGAGGAGGATCGGCCCGGAAGGGGGATGTGAATCGAACAACGGTTCGGCTGACCCGTTTTTTATTCACCCTTCTTTCGACGGTTTTTACGACCACGCCTTGGCGCACCCCTCCCTCGCCGTCGAAGATTTCAACCGCGCTTTCCGGTTTGAGGCGGCGGGCCGCCGAGGCGTGGCGCGACTCCTGAACATCGAGCTCGACGGTGTCGCCGGCGAGGGAACCGGGATTGTAGAACCTGGGCGGTCCGGCCAATCGAGCCTCCGATCTCGAGCATCAGAACGGAACGGTGCACGGCACTGTCCGTAATCGAATCTTGTCCCGGACGGCCTGTGAGCCTTGCATCCGGTCCGGCGTGTTCTATTATAGAAAGGAAGCCGGTGCTGTCATCATTCAAAGGGCACCGGCAAAAACATGAAAGAGGAGTAGCACGTATGTCCGAAGTCCTTTCGATCGAAGTGAGCGCCTTCTGCACGAACAGTTTTCTCGTGATCGGCGAGGGAGGGGCGGAATCGGCTCTCATCGATCCGGGCGACAATCCGGAAGAGCTGTCGGCCATGATCGAAAGATCGGGAACCGAAGTCAAAGCCCTTCTGGCCACGCACTGCCATCTCGATCACATCGGAGCGGCCGCCGAAATGTCCAAGCGCCTGGGGCTGGGCCTGATGGCTGTCAAGGAGGACGAGTTTCTCCTCGACAGGATCGAAGAGTCGTGCGCCATGTTCGGCCTTCCCCCCGTTGAAAAGCCCGAGATCAAGGATTACCTGGTGGAAGGCGCGGAGATTCCCATCGGGGGGAGCACCGTCGCGGTGCGTCTTGCTCCGGGCCACTCGCCCGGTTCCTGTATCTTTGTCGTCGATGGGAAGGACATCGTCGTGGGCGACGTGCTTTTCCAGGGGAGCGTGGGACGCACGGACCTGCCGGGCGGGGATTCGGGAACGCTGATGGAATCGATCCGGGACGTGATCCTGCCCATGGACGACGGCACGGTTGTTCATCCGGGCCACGGTCCCGCCACAACGGTGGGGCGTGAGAGGAAAAGCAACTTTTTCATCGTGGAATGGGGATTGTCCAAATGACAACACGCGGTTCCGAGGCGATCTACCTCGATAATGCGGCGACCTCTTTCCCGAAACCGGAAAGAGTCTACCGCGCCGTGAACGAATATATGCGGCAAGTCGGGGCATCGGCCGGCCGGGGCGCTTACGGGGAGGCGCGGGAAGCGGAAAAGATTCTGGAAACGGTCCGTGCCAAGCTCCTGAGACTCCTCGGGGCTTCCGAAAGGGGACGGGTCGTTTTTGCTCTCAACGCCACCGATGCGATCAACACGGCGTTGAAAGGCCTCCTCGACGAGGGTGATCACGTGGTCACCACGCACCTGGATCACAACTCGGTGCTGCGGCCGCTCAACGCCCTCGAAAAAAAGGGATTTATCTCGGTAGCACGCGTGCCCTGTTCTCCCGAAGGATTCGTGGACCCCGGGGATATCAAGCGCGCGGTGACGGGAAAGACCCGCCTCATCGCCACGCTTCACGGGTCGAATATCCTCGGGACCCTGAACCCCGTCGACGACATCGGCCGCATTGCCCGCGAAGAGGGCGTGCTCTTCCTCCTCGATGCCGCCCAGACAGTGGGATCCAGGCCCGTGTATCCCGAAAAGATCGGCGCTCACCTTGTTGCTTTTCCCGGACACAAGGGCCTTCTCGGTCCCCTCGGAACAGGCGCGCTCTATTTCGATAAAGCCGTTGATCCGGCTCCCCTCCGGGAAGGAGGCACGGGAAGCCGCTCCGAATCGGATGCCCAGCCCGAAGAGTATCCCGACAGGTGGGAGGCCGGCTCACACAACCTCCCCGGCATCGTCGGTCTCAACGCCGGGCTCGACTATATCGCCGAAAGAGGGCTCGACGATATTCACAGAAAGAAAACCCGCCTCGCAGGGCTCCTCCTCGATGGGTTGTCCGGGAGAAAGAGTGTGACCCTATACGGGCCGACCGATCCGGCGGATCGTGAAGCCGTGTTCTCCCTCAATTTACAAGGAATCGCTCCCCACGAGCTGGGGGCTTTTCTCGATTCCGAATTCAACATCAAGGGGCGGGCGGGCCTTCACTGCGCCCCTCTCGCTCACAAGGCGGCCGGAACCTTTGAACAGGGTTCGTATCGCCTGTCGATCGGTCCGCTCAACGAAGAGGAACAGATCAGCCGCGTGATGGAGGGGCTTGATTACGCGGTTCGCGAGTTTAGCGAAAGGATTGCTCATGGATTATGAATGCATCATCGTTGGAGGCGGGCCGGCCGGGCTCAGCGCCGGTCTCTATCTCGTCAAGGCCGGCGTCAAGACGCTGCTCGTCGAGGGCCGGACGCCGGGGGGGCAGATCTTGAACACCGACAGGGTGGATAACTTTCTCGGTTTCGGCGAGATCGAGGCCTGGAAGCTCGCCGATGCCATGATCGACCACTGCAGGGTAGCCGGCCTCGAGATTATTGCCGAGACCGTCGAGGAGGCGGGCCCGGCCGGAGATCTCAAGGAGGTGCGCTTCGCTTCGGGCCGAACGCTTTCGAGCAGGGCGCTCGTGCTCGCCTGCGGGGGATCGCCGAGAAAGCTCGGCGTCCCGGGCGAGGAAGAGCTATCCAAGGGGAAGGGGGTTTCTTACTGCGCCGTTTGCGATGGGGGTTTTTTCCGGGGTCAGGCCGTGGCCATTGCGGGAGGAGGGGATGGGGCTCTCACCGAAGCCCGTCACCTGGCCCATCTGACCGAACATGTTTACGTCATCCACAGGCGGGACCAGTGGCGTGCGAAATCCCAGCTGGCGGAGTCGGTCATAAATCTTGAAAACGTCACGCCTGTGCTCGATTCTGTCGTGATCTCCGTTGCCGGTGGAAAAGAGAGCGGTGCGGGGGAGGAAAGGGTCAAAGCCGTCAAAATCAAGAACGTGAAGACGGGAAAAGAGAGCGAGATCGCCGTGACCGGTTTTTTCGTCGCCATCGGCTTTGTTCCCAACTCCGGTCTGTTCCGGGGCGAGATCGAAAAAAACGAGGAAGGGTACTTTGTCACCGACTCGCTGATGCGGACATCGGTTCCGGGTGTGTTTGCCGTCGGGGATGTTCGAGCCCACATCGGGAGACAGATCGCCATATCGGTGGGGGACGGGGCAACGGCTTCCCTTGCCGTTGCTCGTTATCTCGCCGAAGGTCGGTAGCGCAGAAGAGGGGGACACAATACGTATTGTGTCCCCTTCAGGACTCTTTCAGGATCCGGGTCACTTCCTTGTACTCGGCGGGCTTCAAGCTCGATATGGTTCGGCCCTCCCTGGCCAGTTCATCCTGGAGAGAGAGGATTTTGTCCTGCATCGTGCGGTGAGTCTTTTCCGAACCTCCCAGGATTTGAAAGTCATCCCCGCGGGTCACGCGAAACTCCCCCTTTTCGGTGTCCAGACCGATACCGAGGATATAGGAACGGGAGCGTTCTCTCTTTTCAATGCTGTCCACTGTCTCTCCCAACGGGCCTCTTTTTGTAGATCGGTTTACTTTAACTCTATGATTGCTCGGGCTTGAAGACTCAGGTTTTTCAGGATTGTAAGGGATAAGCGATCTTTTGACCAAGAAAAAAGCCGCGCCACCCCCTTTTGGGAACAGCGATCGGCGAGATCTGTTAATCGCCTGATACTCGCTTGACTTGACGGCGTCTTCTGTTAACCTCTCAAAAAATTGTGTTCTTTGAGCAGTTTGCGGCTCTTTTCTAGCATATCTTCGATTGTGACGAGAGCGGCGGCATAGCCAAGTGGTAAGGCAACGGATTGCAAATCCGTCATCCCCGGTTCGAATCCGGGTGCCGCCTCCATTTATTATGGGGGAGTGGCGGAACTGGCAGACGCTCGGGATTTAAAATCCCGTGGCCGAAAGGCTGTACGGGTTCGAATCCCGTCTCCCCCACCATACCCCGCCCGGGTCTCTCTCGAATGAATATCGTTTTAGGTCAGTCATGATCCGGATTCTGAGGATCATTACCCGGATGAACATGGGCGGGCCGGCCCGGTCCGTTCTCAATCTTTCGGCGGGCCTGGCCGGACCGGAGTCGAAACCGGGTTCTTTCGAAACACTCGTGGCTGCAGGCCGACCGGGATCGGGCGAAGGCGATCTCGCCGATCGCGTCGTCTCCGCTGGAGCACGACTGGCCAGAATTCCCGGGCTGCAGCGGGAGCTTTCTCCCCTTTCGGACTTGAAGGCTTTTTTTTTCTCTCAGGTCTTTGATCGGATCATACAAGCCTCATATCGTTCACACCCACACGGCCAAAGCCGGTTTTCTCGGAAGGACCGCTGCTCTTCTGTCGAATCCAAGGCCCGCTCTTGTCCACACGTTTCACGGCCATGTTCTGGATGGTTATTTCGGCCCGTGGAAGTCGTCGCTTTTTCGGGAAATCGAACGCTCTCTCGCCGGGCAAACCGATGTCATCGTGGCCGTGGCCGACTCGGTGCGGCGCGAGCTCGTCGGCCGCCACGGGGTGGGAGAGCACAGCCAGTACCGGGTGATTCCGTCGGGCGGGCAGGCGGACGCGAGTCAAGAAAAAGCGGCCCCCGGCGCTTCTCTCAAAAAAGAGCTGTCCCTCGGGCCGGGCCCCGTCGCCGGAGTCGTGGGAAGGTTGGTCCCGATCAAGGGGCTCGACACTGTTCTCAAATCTCTTCCCACGATCGTGGAGGAAATCCCCTTTCTGAAGGTTGTCCTCGCCGGAGACGGTCCCGGCCGCAAGATGGTTGAGGCATTTCAGAGGCGGAACGAAGCCGGCCGGGCGCTGCTCTTTCTCGGAAATCGCGACGATGTGGACGAGATCATCCCGCTCTGCGATCTCATCATCCTTCCTTCGCTGAAAGAGGGGCTTCCCACGATCCTCCTCGAAGCGGCGGCCGCGGGTGTTCCCGTCGTTGCTTCGCGGATTCCGGGCGTCACCGAGCTGTTCGAAAACGAATCTTCGGCGCTGCTCTTCGAGCCTCGTTCCCCTGCCGAACTGGCGGCGGCCGTGGTGCGGCTCTGCCGGGATCCAAAGCTCGGCGCCAGGTTGTCGCGGGCGGCCCGAAAGGCGGTGCGCGGCGTCATGAGTCCCGGCGGGGTGGTTGCCGCCCACAGGGATCTTTACCGGGACCTGTACACGGAAAGGAAGGGTCGGCTACAATGAGTCACATGTCGTTTCTGATCGCGCCGTTTATGAAATCCGGAGAAAAAGAGGTTTCCCCCGTGTCGCGAATTGCGCCGGCGATTTTGCCGTTTTTAATGCTGTTTTTCTTTTCTCTGCCGGGATGCGGGAGCACCAAGGGGCGCATTGTCGACATGCAGGGCAGGCCCAGCGCCGAATTGAATTATCTCTGGGAAGAAGTGGACAGGATCTTTCCGGGCGCTCTTCCCGATCAGGTCACGCTCGTTTTCACAGAGAGGGATTATTCCGGGTTCGACGAAAAAAAGAACTCGGTGATTCTTTCACGAAACTTCCTTCCCTCAGTGATCCCGGGAAAAATATGTCTGGGGCTGACCCACCTGGCCCTTCACAGAATGAGCGGAGGCGACAACCAAAATCCGGGCCGCTGTTTTGACAACGATATCCGGTTCCTCGAGTTTACGGTGGCCTTGTATATGGAATATCGTGTTCGCGACGATTTCGAAAAGGAGCTGGAAAAGGCTTACGGGCTCGCGGCGCATCTGTTCGAGGAAAAGAGCCTCTCCCTGTTGGATCTCAGGGACTGGAACAGTTTCTATTACCGCGGTCTCTGGACCGATGAAAGCGGCGAGTGGAATTTGGAGGGAGGGAAAGCTCTCCTCACACTGGGCCGTTACTTTCTCGAAAGGTGGCCCTTCTCCAGGATAGGCGAGATCTTCGAGCTTCTCGGCGACAGGGAAATGACGCTCGAAGACGCCGTCAGAGAAGCCCTCGACATTGAAGTGACCGAGATTTTCGAAGGCTGGAAGGAAGATGTGCTCGAACGGGCCTCCAGAATCAGGAATCCGCCCGGGTCATCCAAAGAAAAAGAAAGCTGAAACCGGTGGAATTCTGGGAGATCCGAATAACGGCTTTCGGAAGTTCCTTTTTCCTGGTCGTCCTCTTTGTTCCGTTTTTTCAATGGGTTGCCCTGAAATCCGGAATCGTGGACAGGCCAGGAGGCAGAAAGGAGCACGAAACCGAAACCGCCCTTCTCGGCGGCGCCGCCGTCTTCACGGCTTTCTCGGTTTCGGCTCTTTTAATCCTTTCTCTAGATGCCCCAAGGTCGGTGGAGGAGGGCGGCGGGCGTGTTTTCGCCGGCTTCGCCTCTTCTTCGGTTTTCTTCTTTCTCGGAGGTCTTGTTCTCTTTCTGACCGGGCTCTGGGATGACTGTGCCAAGGGGCGTGCCGGTCTCTCTTTACACTGCAAGATCTCGGGCCAGTTGATCGGCATCGCCCTGGCAATTACGGGCCTGGTCGTCGGCAAGCCGGGGCCCCTTGGAGATCTCTTCGACCATTCGAAAATCTTCTACATCGTTGTTTTTGCTCTCTGGCTCGTCACGACGATCAATTCCTTCAATTGCTCCGACAACATTCACGGCCTGATGAGCGGTCTGGCCGTCATCTCGCTCGTTGTGCCGGTTGTGTGCTTCGAAAGACCGGTCTTTCACCTGCCCGGACTCGCCCTGCTCGGAGGGCTGCTCGGGTTTCTGCTTTTCAACTTCTTTCTGCCCCGTTTGTTTCCGAACACCAGGATCTTTCTCGGCGATGCGGGCTCGCTCTTTGTCGGGTACTGGGTCGGTCTCGTTCTCTGGCCCCTGACCGAAGGCTTTCTGAGCCCCGGGGAGTATTGCATTGGCGTTATCCATCTCTTTCCCGCGCTGCTCCTGCTCGGTTTCCCCCTTTTCGACACGGGTTTCGTCGTCTTGATGCGGTGGCGGGAGGGACGCCCCGTATACGTGGGTGACAATCAGCACATGAGCCACAGGCTCGTGCGCAGCGGATTCAGCGTGACCGAATCCGTTCTTCTCCTCTGGGGTGTGGGGATGGTGCTCGCGGGAACGGGATGGTGGGCCCTGGAAAGCGAGGGGAGCCGGCGCCTCCTGATTTCGGCCGCCGGTCTGGCGCTCGGTATCCTGACCATGCTGTTCGTTCGAAGGACCGAATGGGTCCGCTTAAAACGATCCGAAGAGGAATGAGCCGAGCGAAGTCATGGGCGCCGCCTCGCGGGCATCCTCGACGGCCAGCGTGACCTGGTCGACAAGGTCTCTCACTTTCCCGGCGATTTTATCGTCGTTCAGCAGAAGCCAGAGAACGCCCTTGCCCTTGTCGTACTCTTTAGTCAGTTCTTTGAGACGGCTCGTAAAACCGTCAATATCTTCCAGTATCAACGAAAATTTGTTTTCCCACTCGGTGCTGTATACGAGTTTGCCGAGTATTCCCTCACCTGTGCCGGAGTGTTCGGCCATCGCGTTGATTCTGTCGAGGATGTTGGAGATCTTGGGCCCGTTTTCCTCGATGAGCTCACCCGCGTTTTCGAGGAGGCCCGTCAGGCCGCCCGGGGATTCACCGGTCAAACCGAGCCGGATAACCCTGTCCGAGATCCGATCCCGGCTCGTTCCCGGGTCGATCTCCACGGCCTTGCCGCCCAGCATGTTGGCGTCGCGGATCCAGATCTTGTAGTCTTCCTTGAGATATTTTTCGAGGAGGACGTCGGTATTCAGGACCGCTTTCACCCACCTGACACCTTCCCCTTCCAGCCTGTCCCGTCCGGTAGGCAGAAACTCGACTTTTTTGACGCTCCCGTGGGTCACGCCCATGATCCTCACGTTATCGCCTTCTTTGAGGCCGGCTGCGTTATCGAAGTAAACGGTCAGCTCGTACTTCTTCTTGAAGGGGTGATCGGTCAGGGTGAGTATCAGGTAGCCCAGCCCGATGAGGGTACCGAAAAAGAGGAGTCCCAATCCCGTTTCCCTTGCTTTGGACATTTCAGATTCCTCCTACAGAGTACCGGTGCTGATCACCGGTTCTTCAATGACTTCGCCTTTGAGGAAGGCTTTCACAATCGGGTTCCGGCTCTTCCGGATTTCTTCGGGAGTTCCCGTTTCTCTGATACGGCCCTCGTGGTGCATGCCGATCCGGTCTCCCACGTGGAAGGCGCATTCCAGATCGTGGGTGACCACGATGGATGTGACGCCGTGTTTTTTCTGGACGTCCCTGATCATGCGCGAGATGTTGGTCGTCATGATCGGATCGAGCCCGGCCGTGGGCTCGTCGTACAGGATGATGTCGGGCTGCATGACGAGGACGCGCGCCAGGGCGGCTCTCTTTTTCATCCCGCCCGAGATCTCGGCCGGCATCTTGTTGAAAGCATCTCCCATTTCCAAGCCTTCGAGAGCGGCCATAGCCTGTTTTCGAATTTCTTTCCCGGAAAGGCTCGTGTGTTCGCGCAGGGGCAGCTCCACGTTGCTGCCCACGCTGAGCCAGTTGATCAGGGCCGCTGATTGAAAGAGATAGGCCACCTTCCTCCGGATTCTGAAAAGGGTCTTGCCGCCGGCGCGTGTGATGTCCTCGCCTTCGATGATCACTCTTCCCGTATCGGGCTTGAGAATGCCCACGATGTGCTTGAGCGTGACGCTCTTGCCCGTGCCCGAGCGGCCGAGAACGACGAATGTTTCCCCCTTGACGACGTGGAGAGTGTACCCGTCGAGGATCTTCTGTCTGCCGAAGCTTTTATGGATGTTTTCCAGCCTGATCATGGAATGTTCCACCTGTAGAAGATTTGGGCCATGTAATAACCGAGGATGATGATGAGCAGAAAGGAATTAACCACCGCGGTCCGCGTCGCACGGCCAACGCCGAGTGCGCCGCCCTTCGCCCTCATCCCCGACGAACAGCCGACGATGGAGATGACGATTCCGAAGAAGAAAGCCTTGAAAAGGCCCGTGATGAGGTCTTTGGGAAGACCGTAGAATTCTGGGTCTCCCGAAAGAGAATCTTTGACATTGTTGAAATAAGACATGAAGGAGATGTCGAGCTGGAGCCAGCAGAAGAATGCGCCGCCCAGGGTGCCGGTCACATCGGTCACGAAGGTGAGTATGGGGCACATGACGGCGAGGGCCAGGACGCGCGGCGTCACGAGAAAATCGGCCGGGCTGATCGACATGACCTCGAGGGCGTCGATCTCTTCGGAAACCTTCATGGTGCCGATCTCGGCCGCCATTCCCGATCCCACGGAAGCGGTGAGGATGAGGGCCGTCATGAAAGGCCCCATCTCGCGAAAGAGAGCGGTGCCGATGATGCGCGAGATCGATTCCTTGAGACCGTAGTTCTGCAGCTCGACGCCGATCTGGAGGGCCAGGATCATTCCGGTGAAGACGGCGACCACAAGAACGACGGGCAGCGGTTTGACTCCGCACGTGTATGCCTGGTCCAGGACGAACCGCCTTCTTTTCCAGGAGTTCTTCAGGTAATAAAAGGAGAGAAAGAGGAGAATGAGGGTGTACCCGGCGCCTTCTATCGTGCTGATCAGAAAACGCCCTGTCGTTTCAAAAAATGCCATTCTCTCTTCCTGTCAGAGATTCCATTCGGAACAGCTGTAAAGAGGAAAAAACAAAAGCCTCACGCTCTTCAAGCCGCCGGTGTCTCCTTCGATGGAGAGCAGCTTCCAGATGAAATCGTGGCCCCATTCTTCTTCCCTGATGTTGCGGTAGCTGTAAAGGAGCGGGATGCTGAATCGGCTTTCCGCCTCGTCGCGGTACATTGAGATGAGCGTAAACAGGAACTGATGGCGGACTGCGCCGGTGTTTTCTTTCTTGTATCGATAAAGACTCCAGAAGGGCCAGGCGAGCTTGTCCACCGAATCCAAAGGCTTGACGTGCCGGAAAGGGATCAATGACAACACCGAAACGTCGAGGCTTCCGTCGTTCATCGATTTTTTATGAAAGAGAGGCCAGAGGTGAAAGTAGGAATCCGCGCCTTTCCCCTCGGCCAGGTATTCCTTGCGAATCGATGTCACGAGCGGAATAAAAAGGAAGTCCCTTTTTCTGTGTTCGGGAGTTTTTGTTTTTCTCAGCCAACAGAAGGGGATCAGGAAAGCTTTCGAGTCGAAGCCTTTTCGGCTGAAATGAGAATAGAAGGGGAAGATCCGGAAGCGCTCGTGTGTTCGTGTTTTTTCGATGCGGACCAGCGGCCAGGGAACGTCATAAAGATAATAAGCTTCCTCATTGGTGTTGGGTTTTCTTTTCCAGCTGCCCGGCTCTGCTTCCCACAGGTCGGGGATTTCTTTCTGGAGCTGGACAAGGGGGCCCATAAACAGGAGGGGGCCGATAAACCCATGCCGGTAATAATTGTCGGCTCTCTCCCAGTGGAAGAGCGGCCAGAATCCATACGCTTTTGCCGGGTGTTTCGTGTCCAGCCCTTTTTCCTGGTAGTGAAAAAAAGGCCAGAGGACCGAGTACTTCCTGTGCTTGCCCTGCCACTCGTCCCTCATGTAAAAGGGTAAAATGTGAAACGATCGGGATTTCGGATTTCCCTCGGACCAGCCGAAGAGGAGGAGGATGCTTGTGGATGTTCTCGGGGGATCGAAGACTTTTTTGGTCACCCGCTGATAAAAAGGCCAGAGCGCGAAGTCAAAAGTTTCGTACGTGAGAAAATGCCTGATCCGACCTCCCAGCGGAAAGAAAGCGAAGTAATTATCTCCGTCGGATGAACGTCCTCCGAAGAGAAGCGGGAAAAGTATCCAGTCGATCTCTTCACGTGAATTTGTGACTTCCTTACCATAATAATAAAGGGGCCAGAAGCGCAGTCGGGTGACTCCGTCGTGACTGACATAACGGCCGAGGGGCGGGATGAAGTCGCACTCCGATCTGTTTTTCTTTTTGTCTCTCCTGTGGCGGATCAACGGCCGAAAGGCCCATTCTTTCTCTCCGGGATCGTTGATCCCGGAGAGAAGGGGGATGATGCCGTCCCATTCCGACTGATCCGTTGATTTGTGGAATGAAGCGCGAACGAGGGGGGAGAGATCGGCTTCGGGTTTCGATGCCCGGCATCCCGAAAGAAAAAGCACTGCCCCCGCTACCGAAAGGGTGATAAGATGTCGCGTCAAACTAATGCCCCTTCGTTTTTCGTCTGACGGAATTCCTTGGACAGGTTTCTTCAGACAAAACCGCCATCTCATGCAAACGTAGTAATCATAGTGACATCGAGATGGAGAGTCCAGCGCCATCTGTTCGGGAGCGATCGATGACGTCTCTTTTAGCAAGGTGTTTGATTTTCATCGTGATCGCTTCGATCCTCTTTCCCGGCTGCCGGACGATGGAGATGCTTTCTCGAGATCTGTTGCATCCGCCCGAATTTCTCGAAGAGCGGCGGAAACAGGATGAATGGCTCGATGCGGATCGGCTTCTCGAAGCCCGGAAACGGGCCGGGGAAATGCTAGTCGCCGATCAGACACCTGCTCATTTGGTCCTGGCCGCCCGGGTTGAGGAGGATCCTGAGAAAGCACTGGCGCTCTTGGAAGAAGCTCTCGAGAAGAACCCTTTTTTTGCGTGGGCCCGGTACGGCCTGGCTTACATCGTTCTCAGAGAGGAAATCCTCGAACGTTACGAAGAATCGGCCGAGCACCTGAAATGGCTGATCATCCAGGAATTCGGACGGGATTCGCCTCGTGGCGTCAGATCTCCCCGGCATCTGCTGATAGAGAATCTCCACCGGCTGGGCCGAATCGAAGAAGAAGCGGAAGAGTGGGAGGCGCTGATCGATGCCCATCCCTCTGATATGGATGCCCGGGTCGACCTCGCCAGGCTTCTCTGTTTCAGATTGGGAGAGACAAAAAGAGCCAGAAAACATCTCGACAAGGTCCTGGAGAAAGATCCCGATCGGCTCGATGCCCGGTTTCTCAGGGCCCGCGTCGCCTGGGACAGGGGAAAGCACGAATGGGCCGTCGAGTTATATGAAAAACTCGTGGATCTCCACCCCGATGCGCTTCTCAATATCGCCCTGCTCTATGATCAGCATCTGAAAGACCCTGAAAAAGCGCTGCTCTACTACAAGCTTTATCTCGATTATGAAGGTCCGAACAAGGATCAAAAGAAGTGGTCCGATAAAAACATCCTCGCCCCAAACAGGATCGAGGGTCTTGAAAAAGGTGTTTGATGATCGTTCTCGTTCAAAGGGTTTCGGCGGCGAGTGTTGATGTGGGGACGAAGAGGGTCGCCGAGATCGGCCCCGGTTTTTTAGCGCTCGTCGGGATCAGGAAAGGCGATGGAGAAGGGGAAGCGAAACTCTTGGCCAGAAAAGTGGCCGGCCTGCGGGTTTTCGGCGATGAACAGGGTCGTTTCAATCTCAACATCCTCGATCCCTCGATCAACGGCGAGGTCCTGGCCGTTTCGCAGTTCACGCTGATGGCCGACTGTCGCAAGGGACGCCGTCCCGGTTTCGACGGGGCCGAAAGACCCGAGAAGGCCGACGAGCTCTTCGAACGCTTCGTCGGCGATCTGCGCGAAGAGGGGGTAACGGTTCAAACCGGTGTCTTCGGAGCCGGCATGAGGGTATCGCTCGTCAACGAGGGACCGGTCACGATCATTCTCGATACGGATAAACTTTCAGGGAGAGCAGTCCGCCCGCAATAGTCCCGGCGCATGTTCGGTTATGATCGTCGGCATAATTCGTTCCGTGAAGATTACTTTCTCATAACCTGCATCACGTGGGCGATATAAGTTCTGGCTTCGCTGTTCACACGGAACGATGAGAGGTAGGCGAGGAGAAAACGCAGTCTGTCCTGGTGGTTGACAAACCCGGCGACGTCTTTGTTCAGATCTGCGAGGTCTTTGAGGAAAGGGCGTCCCCTGCCGGGGGCGGCTTTTCCGCCGTCCCCGGCCGGCGAATCGATCTTTGAAAAGGTGTAAATCCCTTTTCCACGATGGACCAGGATGTTGCGGGAATAAAGATCTCTATCTCTGTAACCTCTGTCGTGGAGGGACCTCACCCAAGTGCCGAGCCCGCTCGACAGAAGCCTGCGTTGAGAAGACGGCCAGGTTCTGAAGCCTTTGGAGGAGAGGATCATATGGAGATCGATCGTGTTCGGAAGATCCTCTGTTAAAATGAATGCCTTTCTCAGGAAACGGAAACATCTCTCTTCTCCGAAAGCGATTGGCCGGATGCGCGAACAGCCTATCCTGGCAAGCCTGGAGAGATTTGCATATTCTTTGGCGGCGCGGGATCTGCCGAAGAAAGTGTTTCTCAAGGCTCCTTTCAACAAACTCCCTAACCCGGGGTACCAATATCTTTTCAACCAGGCCCTGTCCGAGCTGTCATTTCCTTGTGAAGCCGTTGGAAGCGCAACGAGGGAAACATTGGATGTGCGTTGGCTCGATCTGGTGCTCAGCACCTTCATGTTCCAGAAGTTCTCGAAATTTTCCGATGATGTTCGGGAGAAGAGGCTTCTAAAATTTGAGTTTATGACTGTTCGGAACATAAACCCTTACGATAGTGACGGCGCCGCGATTTGTCAAAAGGCAGCCTTCGCCCTCAAGAAAATATTGACAACTCACCGGAATAGGATCGTATTATCAATGTTGAACGATCATTACGAGTGTTATGCTCTTTGCCGACGCCCTGTTTGTATGGTTCCGGAACGAAAAGGCGATCCTCTTCCTGTTTTGATTTCAGCGCCGCAAAAAATCTCGTAAATTCTTACTTGACGCTATTTTTGAGTTTTCCATATACTTCCCATTGCCGGTGGAGAGTTATAATCTTTGTTAGATAAATTACTTAATGCGTGAATGCGATTTGTCGAAATACGAGTAATGGAGTTATGATCACGCGGTAGATCAGAGGAAACCCGGGTCGTAATCTGCTGGTTCAAGAGAAAGGAAGCGTTCATGGCCACTATTACGAAAAAAGAGCTCGTCAACCGCATTGCCGATCGTACGGGACAGACCAAAGTCATCACAAAGGATATCATCCAGCTCTTTCTGGATGAGATCATTGTGGAGTTGGCTAAAGGTAACCGTCTCGAATTCAGAGAGTTCGGTGTATTCGAGGTGAAGCAGAGGAAGGCCCGTCGCGCCCAGAACCCGAGAACGCTTGAAAAGGTGCATGTGCCTGAGAAAAGGGTGGTTAAGTTCAAGGTGGGCCGCATCATGCGTGAAAGGGTGAGCACGGGAACTCCCTACCCTGATTCCGAGCCCAAACCGCCGCCAGAGTTGGTCTCTGGTCCTCCTCCGGGAGGGGGATCGGTCGATATTCCGGCTGACCCTGCTCCTCAGAGCGAAACTCCACCTGATCCCAAACCCGAATTCTAGGCGGCCGGCTTCGCAGAGCATTTCAGGACGGTTATTAACCAAATGCCTCACGCGAGGTTGCATCCGACATCAACCAACCGCATCACCTGATTCCAAATCCCGGGTGATGCGGATTTTTCTAGAATGAGACATGAGCGGAAGCATTCTCGAAACTCTTGAGTTCCAGTCCGTAAGGGAGGTCCTGTCCGCATACTGTTCCTCTCCGTTGGGCCGAGATCTTGCCCTGAACCTTCTTCCGATTCACGATGCCGATTCTGTCCGCACTAGGATCCGTCAGGTGACCGAGATGCGGAGATATCTTGAAGGGGACGGGATTATCACATTCCAGGGTGCTCGAGACGGCGTTGCTGTGGCTGAGAAGGCTTTGGAAATGAACAGGGCCATCGACCCCGAAGGGCTTTCCCTGATAAACGGTCTTCTTGCTTGTTCCTCGAGAATCAGAATCGGCCTGCAGGCCGACAGGGACGAATTGATCGAGGCGTGTAAGATAGCCGACGACATGGCGGACCTTTCCGATCTCGAGGCCGAGCTGAACAGGACAATCAATCTGAAAGGACGCGTTCTTGATTCGGCTTCCCAGCGTCTTGCCAAGATCAGAAAGAGGATCCACGATCTGACTTTCGAGATTCGAAAGAGGGCGGAAGCCTTTTTAAACGACGCCGCCATTGCCAGGTTTCTTCAGGAACGCCAGCTGAGGATTCGCACCGATCGTTTTGTTCTTCCCATCCGTGCTGAATGTCGCGCCAGGGTGAAAGGGGTCGTTCATGGATATTCCACATCGGGCAATACGATCTTTGTCGAGCCGGAATTTCTCGTGGAAAAGCAGAACGAGCTGGAGGAAGAGCGGGTCAAGGAAAGCCGTGAGATTTCGAGAATCCTCTGGGAAAAG
>CAZWHE010000028.1:0-26791 GCA_964633825.1 uncultured Phycisphaerales bacterium
CTTCCAATTGGGGAGAGAGCATGGTGATGAGGCTTCTCGACAAGGAAGCGGCTCTCATCTCTCTTGAAGAGCTCGGTTTTCACGGGGCCGATTACGACCGTTTTAAAAACATCATCAGAAGACCGAACGGCATCTTCCTCGTAACGGGTCCCACGGGCTCTGGAAAGACGACGACGCTCTATGCCGCCCTCAAAGACCTGAACCGGTCCGACGTCAAGCTCATTACGGCCGAAGATCCCGTGGAGTACCATATCCCGGGGATCAACCAGGTGCAGGTCAAGCACACGATCGGCCTCGATTTCGCCCGCATTCTGCGCGCCATGTTGAGGCAGGCGCCCAATATCATCCTCGTGGGCGAGATCCGCGACAAGGAGACGGCCGAGATCGCGATCCAGGCCGCGCTGACGGGACACCTCGTCTTTTCCACGCTTCACACGAACAATGCGGCATCGGCTTTGGCGCGCCTCATCGATATGGGCGTCAAACCCTTTCTCGTTTCATCTTCCATACAGGCGGTCATGGCGCAGAGGCTTGTGAGGAAGCTCTGCACAGACTGCCGGGAGGAATACACGCCGGAACAGAGCGAGTTGAGCGCCCTCGGGGTCCGGGCCGAAGATGCGGCGAAGAGAAAGATCTACCGCCCCCGGGGATGCCCGGCGTGCCGCAATACCGGTTACCGGGGCCGTACGGGAATCTTCGAGCTGATGGAAATGGACTGGACGCTGCGAGAGATGGCATTCCAGATGCGGCCCACCACCGATATCCAGAGACAGGCCGCCTCCTCGGGAATGATGTCGCTCCTCGTCCGGGATGCGATCCGGAAGGTCCTGGCAGGGGTCTCGTCGATCCGCGAGGTCCTGAGGGCCGTGCAGTCCGAAAACTGACAGGGCGGGAACGTCCGATTCGAAAGGATGTGTTTCTTGAACCTTGAACCTTTGCTGGAAACGGTCATTCGAGAAAAAGCCTCAGACCTTCATTTGACCACGTTTCTTCCGCCCACGATGCGCCATCACGGCCGCCTCAGGTCGCTCGGGGAAGAAACCCTGGGCGCCAAGGACGTGGAGGCTGCGGTTCAGGCATTGGCGCCGGAAAAAAATCTCCTGGAGATGAAAGAGAAGGGGAACTCCGATTTCGGGTTTTCATTCGAGAGCGCGGTTTCCGATGAGAGCGCCCGGTTCAGGGTTTCGATCTACCGCCAGAAGGGCGAGCCGGCGGTCGCTCTCCGGTTGATCCCGTCGACGATCATGACTTTCGACGAGATCGGACTTCCCGAATCGATCAAGAAGATCCTTGTCAAGAAGCGGGGGCTCCTGCTCGTGACCGGGCCGACGGGATCGGGAAAAACGACGACTCAGGCGGCCATGATCGACTTCATCAACACGACCATGGACCGCCATATCATCACCATCGAAGATCCTATTGAGTATTTCCACTCGCACAAGAAATCGATCATCAGCCAGAGAGAGATCGGCAGGGATGTCCCTTCCTTTCCCGAAGCCCTGAGGAGCGCGCTCCGTCAGGACCCGGACGTTGTTCTCGTAGGCGAGATGCGCGACAACGAAACCATTGCCACGGCGATCCGGGCGGCCGAGACGGGGCACTTGGTGCTGGGCACTCTTCATACGGTGGGAGCCGCCAGGACGGTGGACAGGATCATCGATTCCTTCCCGCCCGACTTTCAGGAGCACATCCGCTCCCAGCTCTCGTTCTCGATCGAAGCGGTGGTTTCGCAGGTCCTCGTTCCCAGGAAGGACGGAACGGGTGTTGCCGCCGCTTTCGAGATCATGACCAAGACCCCGGCCATCGAAAACCACATCCGCAAATCGGAAACATTCAAAATCGCGTCGGTGATCCAGACCTCGCGCAAGCACGGCATGATCCTGCTCGACGATTCCATCGCCGGCCTCGCAATGAACGGTGTGATCGGCACCGCGGACGCTCTTGCTTTCGCCCAGGATCCCGGCGAGCTCAGGAGCAGGGTGGGAGACGAATGAGATGAGCGACGGCAAGGCCGGAAAGGGTACGCGCAAACCGATCGGCCAGATTCTAAAGGACCTGGATGCCCTGTCCGAGGGTGATATCCAGGAAGCCCTGGTCGTTCAGCGCAAAGAAGGAGAACTCCTGGGAAAGATCCTCATCGATCTCGGTCACATCAACGAAAAACAGCTTGCCGTAGCCCTGGGAATTCAGGGGGGAATGGAGTTTTTCGACCTCGGGGAGAAGGAGATCCCCAAAGACGCCGTCGACCGGCTCGACGCATCGACAGCGTCCCTCTTCCGGGTCATGCCCGTCCGCTTCAAAAATGGCGTGCTCACCGTTGCCATGGCGGACCCCCTTAATGTCAACATGCTCGACGATCTGGGATTCATCGTTAATTCGACCGTTAGGGGCGTTATCAGCGACGAGAAGGTCATCGACGAGGCCATCGCCAAGTTCTACGGCGCACCGGGAAGCCAGAACTTGGACACCATCGTCGACGAATTCAGGCGCGGGGATTCCGAAGGGAAGCTCGACCTCGGTGACACGGAGGCCATGGCGCACGCCGGGCCGGTGGTGAAGCTGCTCAACTACATCCTTTTTCAGGCGATTCGGGACAAAGCGTCCGATATTCACCTCGAACCCTTTGAGAACGATTTCAAAGTGCGCTATCGCGTCGACGGCGTTCTGTATGAAATGGAAGCTCCCCCTCTCTCGCTCGCCGTCCCACTGATCTCGCGAGTGAAAGTCATGTCCAATCTCGACATCGCCGAAACGCGTGTTCCACAGGACGGCCGTATAGAGCTCTCCATAGGCGGCAATCCCGTGGACCTGCGTGTCTCCACCCTGCCCACGATCTTCGGCGAGTCCTGCGTCATGCGCGTTCTCGACAGAAGCGTCGTTTCTCTCGATTTGGAAAAGCTCGGGCTCAGGGAGGACGACATCGGTGCTTTGCGCTCGATCATCAAGAAACCGCACGGCATCGTTCTCGTCACCGGGCCGACCGGTTCGGGAAAGACGACGACCCTCTATTCGGTCCTGAGCGAGATCTACGAGGAGGGCGTCATGATCATCACAACCGAGGATCCTGTCGAATACGACATCAACGGCCTTGTTCAGATCCCGATCAACGATGAGATTGAAGTGACCTACGAGCGTGTGCTCCGGACGATTCTCAGGCAGGATCCCGATATCATCCTCGTGGGCGAGATCCGCGACAGGGAGACGGCCCGCATCGCCGTCGAGGCTTCGTTGACGGGGCATCTCGTCTTTTCCACCCTCCACACGAACAACGCGCCGTCCACGATTACTCGAATGGTCGACATCGGGACGGAGCCCTTTTTGCTGACCGCCACCCTCGAAGCCGTGATCGCCCAAAGGCTCGTGCGCTGTATCTGCAGCGAATGCAAGCAGTACTACGAGCCCGATGACAGCGTGCTGCACGAGCTCAATCTGAAGCGGGATGAGATCATGGGCAAGAAGTTCGCCTATGGAAAAGGGTGCGAGCACTGTAACTATTCCGGTTACCGGGGCAGGATGGCCATATTCGAGATCATGAGGATTTCCGAGCGGATCAAGCAATTGATCCTGGAGCACGCTTCGATGCGGACGATCAGGGAAGTGGCTGTTGAGGAGGGGATGAGGGGACTGCGCGAAAGCGGGCTCCTCGCTGTTTATGACGGCAAAACCTCTATCGAAGAAATCATCCGGGAGACGATGATGAGCGGTTGAAGCCGGCTCTCCGGACCGGAACCCGATAGTCAAACCACTGACAAAAAAGGAGACGATAAAACGACATGCCACTCCAGAAGACGAGAAAGCCGAAACCACCGAAAAAGGTTTCCAAGCCCGCGGCGCTTTCAGCGGCACAGCCCGAGCGTTCCAGGGCCTCTTTCTTCAGAAAAAAAGTATCGCCCAGAATGCTCATGCAGTTCACAGTGCAGCTGTCGACACTCCAGAATGCCGGCCTTCCGCTCGTCAGGAGCTTGAAGATCCTTGAAGGCCAGATGCGGCCCGGGCCTTTTAAGGATGTCCTTGTTGCCGTGACGGATGATGTGGAAGGCGGAAGCGCCCTGTCCGAGGCCCTGGGAAAGCATCAGTCCGTCTTCGACCGTCTCTATGTGAATATGGTGCGGGCCGGCGAAGCGGGCGGTGTCCTCGACCAGATTCTCACCAGGCTTGCCGAGTTTATGGAAAAGTCGGAAAACATCAAGAGCCGCATCAAGGAAGCGCTCACCTATCCGGTTCTCGTGCTGATTTTCGCGGCAGCCATCCTTGTTTTCATCATGCTCGTGGTGGTTCCCAAATTCAACGCCATCTTCGAGAGCTTCAACGAGGACCTTCCCCTCCCGACGCAGTTCCTGATCGGTTTCAGTTCTTCGATCGTGACTCACTGGTACCTCTATATCGCCGTTCCCGTTTTGATCTGGTTGGCCTACCAGTGGACGCTTCGAAACAGCGCATTTAGGTTTATGCGCGATCGGTGGGCTTTGAAGTTTCCAATCGCCGGGGACATGACTCAGAAAGCGATCGTTTCACGGTTTTCGCGGACACTGGGAACCCTTCTCCGAAGCGGTGTTCCAATCCTCGAAGGACTGGCCATCGTGAAAGAATCGATCTCCAACGCCGTGCTCCAGAAAGCGGTGAGCGATGTCCATGACAGTATCCGGGAAGGAGAGAGCATCGCGCCCCCTCTCGGGGAGAGCGGGCTTTTCGATGACCTCGTGGTGAACATGATCGACGTGGGTGAAGCGACGGGTTCCCTAGACCAGATGCTTCTCAAGATCGCCGACACCTATGACAACGAAGTCGATATCAAGGTTTCGACCCTGTTCAAGGCGATCGAACCGACGATCATCATCTTTTTAGCCGTAGTGGTCGGGTTCATCGTTATGGCGCTCTTTCTTCCGATTCTCAAGATGCTGAACACCCTGGGAGGAACATAAGAAAAGAGGATTCATGTCGCTCAGGATCAAGCTGCTCCTCTGGATTATCACCGTCAATATCGGCATCGCGGCGCTTCTCCTGACAGCCATTCTCGGGAATGTGGAAGCACAGCGCCAGGCTCAGGACCGGACCGTGGAGAGAATCCAAGAGCATCGAGGCGAGATTCTGGAGAGGCTTTCCAACGTTCTTCTTTTCGAAGAGACCTTTTCCGGCTACGAAGAGGATAAAATCACCACTCAGAAAATTATCAACTGGGAAGGATGGCAGGACTTCCATGACGCACTTGTTTTTAAGGATTATATCGAGTTCGAAGGCGGAATCATCCATACCGATATCGAGCTGAACCCTCTGGGGAGACGCAATCGCTCGTCAACGTTTGATCGGCCCAGAGCCGTACGGATGTTGAAGACGGCCATCAAACAAGGGCGTCTGGTTGCCGAGGGCGATTGCATCGCCATACCCCTTCACGTCAAGTCCGGCAGCGGAATACGGGTCTGGGGCGGGGCTTTTGTCCGTCCCCGTTTCCCCGCCTTTGTAGAAAGCAGCGCTTCTTTCGATCTCACCGTTTTTTGGGCCGCCATGATCGGAGGAACGATTGTCTTGATCATCGTGACATATGTTGTTCTGTCACGGCTCGTGATCCGGCCTGTCGAAGAGATCGCCGGTGTGGCCGATCAGGTGGCCCGGGGGGATTTTTCCGCCCATTGCGCCTTGTCGGAATCGCGCGATGAGGTGGGCCGGCTCATTCGGTCGTTCAATTATATGGTCGACGAGGTCGATGATTATCACAAGCACCTACAGGGGAAGATCGACGAATCTCAGGAGCGGGTCCGGCTGGCCGAGCGGCATCTGATCGTGGCTCAACAGCTCGCTTCAACCGGGAAGCTGGCCGCCGGGATCGCCCACGAAATAAACAATCCCATCGGCGGGATGATCAATGCCGCGATTCGTCTCAAAGAGGAGGTCCGGAAAGACAGCCGGTTGGAACATTATCCTTCCCTGATCATCGAAGGGCTCGAGCGAATCAAGGAGACGGTCCGCAAAGTACTGGCATTCACGCCGAGGGAACTGGAACCGCGGCTGACGGATGTTTCCGATGTTTTGAAAGACGCATACGCCTTAATCGATCACAGGCTGGGTGAAATCGGAATCCGTCTCGTTTCCAGAGTCGATCCCCCCGATCTGGCGGTTCATTGCGAGCCCGGTGGGATCAGGCAGGTTTTTCTGAACATCCTGATCAATGCCGCGGACGCCATTTCGGGCAGCGGGGGCCGAATCGATGTGAAAGCCTTTCCCGACCCGGTTGAAAAAATGGTTGTCATCGAAATCGCGGACAACGGGTGCGGCATGAGCAGGGAGGAACAGGATCATATCTTCGATCTCTTCTACAGCACGAAACCGGCGGGAAAAGGAACGGGATTGGGTCTTTCAATTGTTCACAACATTCTGACAAAGCACGGCGGGAGAATTGAAGTTGAGAGCAGGCCCGGTGCGGGAACTCTGATCCGGGTCAGGCTCCCTGCCGGACTCGGCGAACCGGGTTAGTTCCTCCGTTGATTGTTTCAAGCCGGCACAGCACAGCGTTTTCTTGTAGAATAGATCTGAATGGGGAATAACCACAATATCTGGAGCCGGCGTGTGGGTTCGGGTTTTTCGGGTACAATATGTGTGGTTTTTTACGTTGTAATGACACTTATGCAGAAACAAGGCAGAGTACAAGACTATTGAGAAGTGATGTAATCGCATATATTTCAGTGTCTAACAAGCGGAAACTCTTTCTGAACCTTTTGGAAATTGGGATCAATTTATCCTTGAACATTTCAAAGATGATCCTTATTCTTAGCATTTAAGGGGATATGTGAATGGGAGGGAAGACATACAATCGATTCAAATGTATAGGTTACATTCTGCTATAAGTAGAGAAGATCAGAGTTGAGTATTGACAGTGAAGGTTTTCCGAAGGCCGCGATTCCTTCGTAAAAATTTTAAACATCCATTGAGGAGGTCGGCGGAGTGAGCGACGATTTTTTGTCTTTTGAAAAGGTTATGCGGGAGCTTCAGCTCGAAGAGGATGAGCTCAAGAAATTAGTATCAGCCGGTGAGATCCGTGCTTTTCGGGACGCCGATCAGATGAAATTCAAAAAGGAAGACATCGTCGGATTCCAGAAAATTCAGGACGGCTCTGAACCCGATGTGATAGATCTTCTTGAGGATGATCAGGAACCGGTAGAGGAAGGGGATCAAGGTCTGGAATCCGCCGGTGATGATTTGACCGAAGAGATCGTGTTCGACGACGCCGAAATTGACGACGCCGACGAATCTCTCGAGGACATCTCTCTCGATTTAGAAGAAGAAGAAGAAGGCGATGTGGGAATGAAGACAGAGCCTATCGCGGATGAGGATCTTTTCGCGGATGAGGCATTGGCTGATGAAGCTGTGGCTGAAGAAGCTGTGGCTGATGAAGAGATCGCAGAAGTCGATGACGACATTCTCATCGGAAGCGATGAGAATGAAGGAATAGAGGAAGACTTTTCCGATGAACCGAGCAGGAGAACACCCGTCAAGAAATCGAGGGCAGCAGCTTCCGCGGAGGAAGAAGTAACCGAAGGACCGGCCTTCCTTGGAGTGATGGTCGTGTCGTCCTTGGTTCTCTTGATTGGTGTTCTTGTCATGGTTGACATTGCATCGAGCAACCCGAGTCCTATGGTGGAATGGCTTGTGGGTATGTTCAAGTAAATGTTTTGCGACTGTTCGTTTGCGGAAAGCTGCAACGGCGGTATGGCGGTTTTGTTCCTAGGACATTGGAGTAATCCTTTTAGAAAAGGGGGTGTTTCGTGTTGAGCGGCAAACGTTCCTTCCTGTTACCTGTTGTGATTTTCGTTCTTGGGGGATTCGTTGTTTCGGGCTGTGTGACCGTTGGAGAATATGAAAAGCTCAAGGAAGAACTGGCTCAGGCTAATCGAACGGTCGAACAGAAAAACCAGCAGATCGAAGAATTGGGCGCTGAAAAGGGCCTCTACCAGGAGAGATTCGTTTCACTGGAAGATGAAGCCGATCGGTATCGCAAGCACAGCGCAGAAGCAGACAATATCATCAATCAACTCCGCAATGATTTGGCGGCGGCGAGAGAAAAGGCGATTACTTTGAAGAAAACGGATGATGCCAAGGTCATGGACGGCGTCGAGCTTTTTCAGCCGGAAAAGGGGGGAAGCGCCGGGATCCGGATTTCCGACGAGGTCCTTTTCGATTCCGGGTCCGCCAATATCAAGACCGGTGGAAAAACTGCTTTAGATTGGGTCGTTACCCAGCTCTTGAAGAACAATGCCCGGCTGGAAGTGATTGGTCACACAGATACCGATCCCGTTAAAAGAACGAAGAAACTGTTCCCACACGGCAACATCCAACTCTCGGCCATGCGGGCGATTTTGGTATATGAGTATCTGAAGAAGAAAGGTATCGACGAGGAGCGCATGAGCGTCAAAGGATGCGGGCCTCACGAGCCTGTTGCACCGAACGACACCAAGGATAATAAAAAGAAGAATCGTAGGGTTGAGATTTTGGTCTATTCAGATTGATTCTAAGCGGTCCCTTTCGCAAATACGAAACGAACCGCTGAGTTCCCGGATTGCCGGATTTCTCATGATGGGAACCGGCGCCCTCTGTTGTCACTCAACAGGTGCGATAAACTGTGGGGCTTCCTCGCAAGAAAACACAAGACAGTCATCATAAGGGCGGGCAGAGACCGATGGAACAGCCTGCTCTTTCATTTTTCGACGTATCCCTTCATCGTGTCGATATATCCGGGTTTTCGGCCTTCATTTTGAAGCCGGCGCTGTTTCTCTTTCTATTCTGCGGTTGCGATTCCCAACCAGTGGATCGGAACGGCCAAGATCGGCATTATTTCCCTGAAATCGAAAATACGGTCCTCGTCATTCTGCCGACCCGAACCGACGATGGAATAATGATACGTCCCGAAGCCTGTTTCGTGGACAAGTATGAGGTGACGAACGATCAGTATCTAGAATTCTTGAAACACTCCAAATTCAAGCCGGACGACGCGTCCTACTTTCTCGATCGATGGGGAATCGATCCCAACGGAAACCGTATCCCCGCGCCCGGTGAGGGTGAATTTCCGACAGTCTGGGTCAATTATTGGGATGCAGAGGAGTATGCTCATTATTTCGGAAAAGAGATACCCACAAAAGAAGAATGGCTGGCTGCTGCGGGTGTGACGCCGGGAAGTCTCCGGCGGTATCCCTGGGGGGACCGCTTTGCACGTTTTTTTTGTAACTCCCTTCGTTCCGAGATCGGGGGCGTGGTGCGTGTGGGAACCTTCGAAAGCGGTAAATCCTTATGGGGTTGCTTCGACATGGCCGGAAACGTGGCGGAATGGACCTCATCGTCTTCCGACGATCCCATCTGTTATGGCGGTACGAAACGCCGGTTTATCATGGGGGGTAGCTTCAACGATTGGGGGTATCCTGAAGATGAAAGAGGATCGTTTGACCTGCAGAAAGAGCCCGAAGAGGAGGAAAGCAGAAACAGGAATTTCTCTCTCGGGTTCCGATGTGTGCGCCGTGGGGCGGTCCCGCTTATCGATGAATTCGTCAACAGGATTAAAAGCTTGGACAGTTCGGAGCACCGCCGCGCATTCAGTGAACTCATGGTCGCAGGGCGCGCTGTTCACGACGTTTTAATACTGCTCGATTTCAGAAGAAGGGTTCTCGGCGTGATTCCGGTTTCAGGTGTTCTCTCTCTCAGAAACCTGGGGGACGTCAACCGGGACGGATTGTGCGAGCTCCTACTCCGTCATATCGATGGTAAGATCTCGGTTCTGTCCGGTGAAGGGCGACAGCTCTGGAGCAGCCATCCGGGTTTATTCGATCAGGTTGAGCTCGTACGTGATCACTCGCCGAAAACACAGGCTATCGTGGTTCTGAAGAAGAGACAGAACAGGATCACTCTCATCGATCCTGTTTCGGGATCAGAGATATGGGCGGCTGGATTTCAGGGAGAGCCTCGAAAAGTAATCACTGTTACCGGTCGAGACTCGAAAGACTCCAAAGGAGCGGCGACGTTGTTGTTGGCTTCTTGGGTCAGGACGGGATCGCCTTTTCCTCTTGACGGCCGTGCAGATGTCGAGGATCGATCGCTTCTCACCTGTCATTCTTTCGAATCCGGCGAGACCCTGTGGGAGACGGAGTTCAAGGGTGTTCTCGATGATTTTATCTTTAGCGACCGGGAAAGCGGAAACGCCTTGGCATCTGTCAGAAATGTTCGCTCCGGCCGGACGGAGCTTTGTCTTATTTCTATTGACACCGGCGTCGTTTCCGCGGTCTCGGTGCTGGACGGAGAATACTGCTTTCAGATTTATCAGGTCGGAAGGAGAGAAAACACTTTTCTGGCGGTCCCGGAGCCGCCTCAGTTCTATACCGCTGGTTCGCCTTGGCCGGCCGTGCCTCCGCCTGAGGAACAACCTCCTTCCGATAAGCCGGATTCGCAGGAAAGCGCTTCGTCCGATCAGACTCCGGCCACGGTTCCGCCGCTTGATATTGTTCGATCCGCTGAACCGGTTCTTTGTATTGAGATTGAAATCAATTCAGGAGCGGGTCTCGAAAAAAAGACCATGGATTTCCGGATTCTGACCGGGGCGTCCTTGCTGGACAAAATCGGAAAAGTTATCAGGATTCCTGCGGGAAGAAATGCGATTGAAGATGAGACCCCGGATCTGTCCGGTCTGATTGCGAACGGGACAATTCTCGCTAATGACATACATCTCAGAAGCGTTCTGGACGTGGGATGGAAGTCTCCGTGCATTATGGTGGAAATCAATAACCGGAAGAGTCTGGCTCTCTTGTACGGTTTGTATGACAAACCATCCCATACCCCTCGAAGCAGATCGGGCATTATGGCCCTTCTCGATGGAGTGAATGGATCAGGATTCAGGGGCATCTCCTTCCAAGATCTCGGTAGGGAGGAGGGAGGGATCCTTTTTTGGAATCCGGCAGGAACACTCTTTCTTGTTAAAGGGGAGAAAGGGGAGGTGCTGTGGCGGAATCAGATCCCGGGTATTCTGGGACCTAAACCAGGGCTTTGCGAGTTTGATGGAGATCAGTCACCCGAGATTCTATTTTCTACGCCCTCGGGCGAGGTCTTGATCGTCGATCTCCTTTCGGGCAGCGTAGGTCCGAGATTCAAAAAGATAGGAGCCGACGTTACGGACTTTTTGGGAATGGATACCGATGGCGACGGCAAATCTGAAATCCTGGTGGGTGCCAAGGACGAGGGCGTCTATATTCTGAATCCCCGTTCTTTCAAGAAGAAAGAAGCACTTGATCTTGCTCTCGATCTGGCAACCGAGAATACCGGTATAACAGGCCCTATAGGTCCTGCCGGTCCTATAGGGCCTATGGGTCGTTTTAGCCGGAGCGAATAGCCGGAGCCTTCCCCGAAATCATGACCGCTACAAACATCACGGATATCAAAGCCGCCATGTCTCGCAGAGGATTGCGTCCCAGAAAGAGGCTGGGTCAGAATTTCCTGAAAGAACGGGGATTGCTCGATCTTATGGTTTGCGAAGGGGAAGTCTCTTCCCTTGATGTAATACTCGAGATCGGTTCCGGCCCGGGGTGTCTCACAGAAAGTCTCTCTCTGACGGGTGCCAGAATTCTGGCTGTGGAAAAGGACGCGAAGATGCTGGAAGTCGCTCGCGAACTCCTGGGGGTTCCATCCAATGTCCGCTGGGTTCAAATGGATGTTCTCGAAAGCAAGAACAGGATTAATCCTGATGTTGCGAGATTACTATCACAGGAATTACAGCAGAGAGAGATCTCGGTATATAAACTGATCGCCAATCTACCTTACAATATTGCAGTTCCGGTCATCATCAATATGCTCGAAGGAACACATTATTCTCATACAGAACCGGATTGTCGCTTATTCGTTGTAACGGTCCAGAAAGAGGTTGCTCACAGGCTTCTGGCGCGACAGGGAGATTCTGATTATGGAATAACGAGCGTTCTTGTCTCCCAATTAGCCGAAATCAGGCGAGTGAGGAAAATATCACCCTCAGCATTTTGGCCGGAACCTTCTGTCGATTCATCGGTTATAAAAATTAAGCCCCGTCATTCTTCCTGTCCGGGGGAACTGGATTACATAAATTTTAAAAAAGTCACTCAAGGTATTTTTTCTCACCGTAGAAAAAGCTGGTACAAATCCTTAGTCCTCTTTCTAGGTTTGAAAGGGGAAAAGCAAATCACGAAAAAACTATTTAACTTAGGTTTTAATACTGAGTTAAGGGCAGAATCCCTGACGAGTGATGAAATTTTGAAACTCACACGCCGGATTTGCGAAATAAAATTTAAAGGTTTTTAATCCTAAAAAACGGCTTTTCGGGTGAATACCCACCATTTTAAGGAATGAATTAAAATCGGTTCAATTCTTGATTTTGTGTTATAAAGGGGTATTATTGAGTAATTTGCGATTTAATTTAGTTTTACGTTCTTCTTGTAGCCTCTGTGGGGCAGAGGATCGGCGTTTTTTCTGCCGGGAAATGCGCAAGAAGTTATATTTTAAAAACTTCGGTTCAATATCCTTCACAGGAATGGGGAGATTGTGTGCGTAATGGCCGATTTTAGGGAGGCGGCCCGACGCATAAAAGAACTTGTAGATATCGTTGACTTAATCGGTTCCTACGGTGTGGAACTGAAAAAGCGCGGGGCTCGGTATTGGGCTTGTTGCCCCTTTCATGCCGAAGCAAAGCCTTCTTTTTCAGTGACGCAGAGTGAACAGTTTTTTCACTGTTTCGGATGCAAAAAATCCGGGGATGTCATCAGCTTTGTCCGGGCGATGGAGGGAATTGAGTTTCCCGATGCCCTCAAGATGCTCGGTGATCGATGTGGAGTTGTTGTCAACGAGGGGCCCTACAAAAGATCCGGGCCTCGTAGAAGTGATAAATTACGCCTTTTCAAGGTGTTGGAAGCAGCTTGCGGCTGTTTTCAAAAGAATCTGAAATCCCGCGCCGGAGCCGGAGCGGTCCGTTATCTCACACGGCGCGGTTTTACAATTGATCAGATCAACCGGTTCAGACTGGGATATGCTGCAGACGAGTGGAGAAATCTCCTCGAATCGCTTGTCAGCCAGGGTTTTAAAGAACCCGATCTTATCAAAGCCGGCTTGATCAGGAGAAGCGGATCCGGGAGGTCCTATGATTTTTTCCGGAATCGCTTGGTTATACCGATCTTTGACATACAGGGGCGGGTATTGGGTTTCGGAGGTCGTCTGCTCGACGGCTCCGAGGGTCCCAAGTACCTGAATACTTCAGAGACCGAGATTTTTAAGAAGAACAAAATCCTCTATGGCCTGAACCTGGCGCGACAGTCAATCCAGGCCGAAAAAACCGCCATTGTTGTAGAAGGGTATACGGACGTCATCATGGCTCACCAGCGCGGCATCGCAAACGTTGTTGCCACTCTGGGTACAGCCCTCACCGACGAACATGCAAAAACCTTGAGGAATATGGCGGATCGAATTGTCCTGCTTTTTGACGGCGACAGTGCTGGAATGGAGGCAGCACGCCGCGGCATCGAACCCCTTATCGCCAGAGATCTCGACATCTTGATCGTGCCGCTCGAAGGAGACCAAGATCCGTGTGAGTTCTTCAGCGTTAATGATTCCAAAGTTTTCAAACGGTTCGTTGATGAGAGAGGGCGGGATTTCTTTGATTTTTCGATAGAGAGCCTGACAAAAACGTACGACCTCGGTACTCCAGGGGGAAGAACCCGTATAGCACGGGAGCTTTTCAGACTTGTCGCTTTTTTGAAGGACAATATCAAGAGGGACCTCGTTCTTTGCAGGATATCTCAGTCGCTCGATATTCCCGAGAACCTGATCAGACGTGAGTTTGCGAGTGAAATCCGCAAGGATTCGTCTCCGGCGCTTCCGTCGCACTGGAGGAGGGGTGTGCTTTCTTCGGGACGCGGGAAGGCCTCACCCGAACCAGGTTCCAGAGCGGAAGAAGATTTACTCATCGGTCTTCTGAAGAATACGTCCCTTGTCGACGAGTACAGAGAAAGATTGTCGGCCGTTGCTTTAGAGGGAGATGAGGAGCGAAAAATACTCGAAGGGATTCTCGATGAGCCCGCCCCTGGCGCATTGCGGCCCGGCGATCTGTTGACCAGATTCGAAGAGGATGAAAGGGCCAAGGAGAAATTCTGTTTTTTCCTAAACGAAACGAGGCGCACCGAACCGAGAGCGCTTGTTACAGGAGCATTGGATTATTTTCAAAACCGTATTGAACGGGAGGAATACCGGGAGTTCAGAAAAAAAAGCAAAGATGCGCTGAACGGGGAAGACGGCCGCGTGGCCCAATTCCTGGAAGAGGCGTACCGCCGTATCAAAAAGAAACATGTGAGGGACAAGGAAGCACAAAAGCGAAGCGGCGTTGAGCAAGACAAGAACTCCACGGATATGTAGCAATACTCAGATCTCAATAAAGGACGAGAGATGGCAGTTACGAACCGATCGAAAAAAACAGGTTCCAGGAAAAGCAAGCAGGAACGTGATTTCCTTGAGAAAATGGATCCTCACATCAAGACGATGGTCGAGAAGGGGAAAAAGAACGGCTATATCACGTACGAGGAAATCAACAGCGTTTTTCCCGACGACGTTGAAAATCTGGATGAACTCCTGGCTTATTTTGACGAACAGGAAATCGAGCTGATCGACGAAAGCGATCTTGTTGAACGCTCTGAAGGCCGGGTCAGAACGCAAGAGGTTTACGACAAGGCGAGAACCACGGAAAAGATCGACGATCCCGTCAGAATGTACCTCACCCAGATGGGCGAGATTCCACTCCTGACCCGTGAAGAAGAGATCGCCCTTGCCAAACGGATCGAGGGGACACGCAAGGTTTTCCGAGGCTTGATTTTCGGCTCTGGATTTGCACTCAAAGCCGGGATCGAGATTCTGGAGGACGTGCGGGACGGAAAGCTCGCGTTCGACAGGACATTGAAAGTGCCCACAAGCGGCTTGGAATCCGGAAAAGAGGAGATCGCAAAGCGCCTGAAGACCAATCTGAAAACGCTCCAGCCTCTCCATGCAAAAAGCAGCGAGGATTACCGGCGCTTTATCAAGAAAGAGTGCAAAGCCTCAGAGCGCAGAGACCTCATGAGAAGGGTCTGCTGGCACCACCGCAAGGGTGCACGGCTGCTTGAAGAGCTGAACATACAGCTCAAAAAGGTCAAGCCCATGATTGACTATCTGAAGCGGAGCTACAGCGAGATGGCCGCCGTGGAAGAGATGGTGACTCATTACAAAAAACCGCGCAACTGCGCCGAATACCAGGAGCTCAAGAGAAGGTTCGAGGTGTTGCAGAACAGGGCGTTGGAAACTCCCGAACAGTTGGGACGCCGGCTGAATCGAATCGACGGCCATTACCAGGAATACGAGGTTGCCAAGAAAAAGCTTTCCCAGGGAAACCTGCGTCTCGTCGTATCCATCGCCAAGAAATATCGTAATCGAGGTCTCTCCTTCCTCGATTTGATTCAGGAAGGAAACACGGGGCTCATGAAGGCCGTGGAAAAATACGAGTACCTGAGGGGCTACAAATTCTCCACCTATGCCACATGGTGGATCCGGCAGGCGATAACGCGTTCTATTGCCGATCAGGCGCGAACGATCCGGATTCCGGTTCACATGATAGAGACCATGTCCAAGCTGAGGAACATCACCAAGAAGCTCATCCAAAACCTGGGCCGCGAGCCCACAATCGAGGAGATCGCCAAGGAAGCCCAAATCTCCATCGATGAGGCCAAAAGGGTGATGAAAATCTCCAAGCATCCCATTTCTCTCGACAGGCCGATCGGTGAAGGTGACGACTCGTACTTCGGTGACTTTATCGAAGACGAAACCGCCGAATCTCCGGTCAATGCCGCCGCGTATGAGATGCTGAGAGACAAGATCAAATCGGTTCTCCACACCCTCTCCTTCCGTGAGCGGGAGATCGTCAAACTCCGTTACGGGATCGGCGACGGATACACCTATACCCTCGAAGAAGTGGGCCGAATCTTCAAGGTGACGAGGGAAAGGGTTCGCCAGATCGAGGCAAAAGCCGTCAGGAAGCTGCAGCACCCCGTCCGGAGCAGGCTCCTCCAGGGTTTCCTCGAAAATGTAGAATAACCCAGCCCTTTGTGTTATCTTCTCACCCCTTGTGTTTTGTCCGAAAGACTCTGATCGGAGCAACGCTCCCCAAAAGGTCGATAACCGGGTTGTTTTCAATCCGATCCAGGCCGACGGCTGTTCACGGGACAGGCTGAGCCGCATCGAACACATAGGAGAGACGACCATTGACGGATGTGGTTAAAAAAACGCTGATGACTCTTCTTGAACTGAGGGACATCGACCGTGATCTGGAGAGGGTTCGGAGGCGGTGCAGGGAATGTCCGGCTCTCATCGAGAAGAGCCGGCTGGAGATGGAGGACGAGGGCGAGATTGTCGAAAAGAAAAAGGAAGAAATCCAAAATTCCAAGGTGAAGATCGATCAGATGGAGATGGAGCTCAAAAGCTGTGAAGAGAGGATCGCCAAGCTCAGCCAGCAGCTCCTCACGGCAAAGACCAACCAGGAATACAGGGCGTTTCAGGATCAGATCGATCATCTCGGCGCAGAGAAGGGGGAGTATGAAACCACAATCCTGGAATTTCTGGAAGCCATCGAGGAGTTGAACCGGGAACGGGACAGAACCGTCGAGGAACAGGAGATCCGGAAGAAAGAATACTTGGAGAGAAAGGAGATCCTCGAAAAGGATCTGATCGAATATCAGAAGGAAGCCGAAAGACTCGAACAAGAGCGCAAAGAAAAAGAGGACCTGATCGATCTCGAAGCCATGAGGATCTATGACAGGGTCCGCAACGCGCTCGGCGGGGAAGGCATCGTTCCTATCGAGAACCGGACCTGCGGCGGGTGCTACATGTCGATCACCACCAACGATTTTAACCGGGTTTTCTCCATGAAGGAGGTGACGGTTTGCCAGTCGTGTCGGAGGATCCTATACATTCCCGAGTGCCTCAAATCGCAAGCGTCCAGCTAGCCGGGTTGTTTTTCCGGCGCGGTCCACATATCTCCCTGCCGCCATCCTGATTTGATCATCCTTTGAGCGATTTCCCGAGAAATTTCGCTGTTTCCGAGTTTCCAGCAGGGGGCCAGGAGGCTGTCTCTGGGAGCGCTTCCGCAAAGCCTCATAACGACCATATCGGGTCTGAGTCTCCGGAGAAATCCAATGGCCAGAGGTATGTATTCATCGAGGGTGAGAGTGCCGATTTCGTTCCGCGACCAGGCATCAGCCAGCGGGGCGTCCTTTGTAATATAGAGGTGATGCAGCTTGATGCCCTGCAGCGGGAGATGGGCGAGGCGGTCGGCCGTTTCGAACATGTCTTCTTTTGATTCTCCCGGGAGCCCGAGGATGATATGGGCTGCTGTTTTCAGGCCGTGCGCGGCGGCACGCCGCACGGCATCATGGAAACAAGCGGCGTCGTGTTGCCTGTTGACCAGGCGGAGTGTCCTGTCGTGAGCGCTCTGGAGGCCGATTTCGACCCAAACATCGAGATCGGTCTTTTCGGAACCGCCGGGCGCAAATGACGCAAGGAGCTCGAGAACCGAATCGGGAAGAGCGTCGGGGCGGGTCGACACGGTGAGTCCCAACACTCCTTTGAGGCGGAGGATTTCTTTATAGACCTCTTTCAGTTTTACGGCTGGCGCGGCCGTTCCGGTGTATGCCTGGAAGTAAGCAATGTACTTGCCGACTCCCTTCCTCGAAAGCTTCTCGATCTGGTCTCTTCCCTGGTGTTTCACGCTCATGCCGGCGTCCATGGCTCCTGTTCCCGATCCGCGGGAATCGCAGTAGCTGCAGCCGCCGGCTCCCCGGCCTCCTTTTCTGTGAGGGCAGGTAAAGCCCGCATCGAGCGAGAGGCGGCGAACCTTTTCTCCGAACCGTTCCAGGAGATATGAACTGTGAGACCTGTATGGGGCCGGCATTTTTTTCCCCGGAAGTTCGTTCGAAGGCATTCTGCTTTTGTTGCGTTTTTTCATCGGCCCCGTCGTGGAGAGCGGAATGAAATATCACCGAGTGAGTGGAACAATAAGCGCTTCAAGGTATGATACGATCGCCATCGGCCCGATAAAAGAACGGGCAATATTTTTGGATCGGATCGAATGAAGATTCACAGCATCACAGTCGGAACGGCCGGACATATTGATCACGGTAAATCGGAATTGATCCATAGGTTGACCAGTATCCATCCCGATCGTCTCAAAGAAGAAAAGGAACGGGGGATGACCATCGACCTGGGTTATTCCTTCTACGAAACCCCTGACGGCCTCCGGGTCGGAATCATCGACGTGCCCGGCCACGAACGGTTCGTGAAGAACATGGTCGCCGGCACCACTTCCATGCATCTCGTTATTCTCGTTGTTGCCGCCGATGACGGTGTGATGCCCCAGACACGCGAGCACCTGAGCATCATGACCCTGCTCGGGATCCGCCGAGGGATCGTGGCGCTCACGAAGACCGACCTCGTTGACGAAGAGATGGTCGAGCTCGCCGCCGAGGATATCCGGGACCTGGTGAAGGAGACGTTTCTCGAAGAAGCCCCGATCATGCCCCTCTCCACTCTGTCCGGAGAGGGATTCGACCGCTTTCGCCGTACCCTCGACATGCTGATCAAGGAGACTGTCCCCGTCGAGCCGGCCGGGCTTTTCAGAATGCCCGTGCAGCGCGTTTTTTCCATGAAGGGTTTCGGGACGGTGGCCACGGGAGTCCCCGTGAGCGGAGTGGTGAGAACGGGCGATCCCGTGGAGATTCTCCCGTCGGGTCAGCGCGGCAAGGTTCGCGGGATTCAGGCTTATGGCGTTTCCTGCCGGGAAGGGAGCGCCGGCCACCGCACGGCGCTCAACATCACCGACGTGGATTATCGCTCTTTTTCCAGAGGACATGTCATCGTATCACCGGACAGCTTCAGCACCACCGGGTATGTCGAGGCCGCGCTGACGCTTTTGAAAGGCCCGAGCTTTCCTCTCAAGAACATGGCCGAGGTGAGGGTTCATACGGGCACTTCGGAGGTCATGGCCAGAATAATTCTTCTCGACAGGAAAGTCCTCGAACCCGGCGGCGAAGCCCTTGTCCAGCTGAAACTCGAAAGCTCGCTCGTCGTTGTTCCCGGAGACCGGTTTATTTTGAGGCTTCACTCTCCCATGATCACGATCGGCGGCGGAACAATTGTTGGAACAACTGAGATAAAGCTCAAGCGTTTCAAAGACCACATTCTCCGGCGCGTATCGGCCAAACGCGACAGCCTCGGTGATTTTAACTCCCGTGTTCTTGTCGAAGCCGAGGCCTGGAGGGGCGATTTCATTACTTCACGCGACCTGGCCCTTTCTCTGAACGTCTCGGTCAATCGCGTGAGCGAGGCCGTTGACAGCTTGAAATCCGAGGGCCGCCTCATCGAAGTGAAGCCGGGCCTGTTCATGTGCCGGGATCGTTTCGAACGCCTCGCCGACAAAGTTATCGTTCTTCTCGATGAACAGCACGGCCTGAGGCCGCTCCTTCCTTATGTGGATCTCAAGCTGCTCAGACAAGGAGTCGGTCTGGAAGGACCGGCTTTCATGGGGATGCTGGCCGTCATGGAAGAGAAGGGTCTTGTGGAATCGGCTCGGGGCGGCTTGATCAGACGGGCGGGATTCGCTCCCCGGCCGACGGATCGGCAACGTGGATTCATAGACAGGATCACCAAGGGGGCGGAAGAGAGTGCCGTGAATCCGCCTTCCATAGAGGAAATCCTGGAGCGTGAGGATCTTCCAAGGGAGGAGGCGGAATCGGGGATCGCTTTTCTTCTCGATACGGGAGAGCTTGTCAAGGTCGGTTCTTTCCTCTTTCACAAGAATGTTCTCGACCGCGTTTGCGAGGCGGTGAAGGAAGTGGCCAGGGAGCACGGTGAGGTTTTGATCCCTCTTCTCCGCGACCGCTTCGAGACATCGCGGAAATACATGATTCCGCTCATGGAGTACCTGGACGAGATCGGTCTGACCAAGAGGAAAGGCGACAAGCGCTATCTCAAGAGCGATCACTCGGAGTAAGGATCCCGGCGATATCCCGCTCTCATTCGATCGAAAGATCCTTGAGGAGTGTTTCCAGACTGGAGAGGCACTTCCTGGCCTCGTTGACGGTCGTTTCGGCAAAGATTTTTCCCTGGTCCGCGTCTTCCCAGATGATGGTGATCGTTTCACCCGCATAATGAAAGATTTGGCGGCTTGTTTCGATCGCTTCTGCGATCCTGGTTTCGGTTTCCTCGGGAAGGGGGGCTGCTTGTGATCTGCCTGCGGCGAAACGCGCGATCTTTGCGAGATGGGAGTTGATTTCCTTTTCAAGGGGTTGGAATTTTCCTATGAAAGCGCCGATCGTTTCGAGCGTTGACAAGAAAAGATTGATCTCCAAAAGGAGACCGTCCGTTTCTTCTCTCATTGTTGCAAGCGATCTCTTCGTTGCCTCGCGGCTCTCTGCGCTCACGTTATCGATGCTGTGGCGTGCGGCGTTCAGCTTCTTCCTCGTGCCGCCGACGCGTTTCCTGAGTCGATCGTACACTTTTTCGAGCTTGAAGGTCGGTTTTTCGCTTCTGAGTTTCTTGATGGGCTCGAGGGCGCTCTTGAGCTTGGACTCCATTGTCTCGACTGCCTGCAGCAGAAAGCCGTAGCTGCGCTTGAGATCCGCATCGGTCTCTGCGAGCGCCAGGTAGAGCAAGACCAGGACCAGAAGAATCAGGAAGGCAAGGATATAAAAACCTTTCATGAAGGAGCCTCCCGGCGTTTCACTGTCCACTCATGGCAAAGACTCCTGATCGTTTCCTCGAGTCTCTCTCCGGGATGAACGGCCGCTCCCGGCAGAAGGATCGAGCGATCGATGCGGCACCCGTCCCCGAGACGGCAGCCGTCGGAAATCACCGAGTGAGGCCCGATCAAAACATCCCGCCCCACGGTGATCCTGCCGACGGAGGCAGGGCCGGCGGTCCTTGCGGAAATATTGTGTCTCGTGCCGGGGAGCGATTCAAGATCGAGCAGGGCCGTATTCAAATCGAGGAGCCTCTCCGGTGTTCCTCCTTCCGCCCAAAAACCCTCGTGGACGAATGCGTTCAGCGGGAAACCTTCCCGGAGAAGGGGAATGAAGAAGTCGCGGACAAGACATCGTCCGGGGCCGGGCAGGCGGTCGTGCAGTTCTTTGTCAACGACATAGACGCTGGCGTTGACGTACAGGTCGCCTCCCCGGCGTCCCAGAATGCCGGCAATGTCGGTTATCGAGTTTTCGTCGTTGGTTAGAACACCTCCGTACCGGTGGACGTCCCCGCGCACGGTGAGAACGATGGTTGCCGCCGCTTTCGAGGAAAGGTGGGCGTCCAAGAGCTCGGCGGGATCGAGGTCGATCACGATGTCGCCGGCCATGATCAGGAGAGGGGCCGGTTTCATCAGCCGCGCGGCCTGTTGCGCACCGCCGCCCGTTCCCAGCAATCGTGCTTCTTCTGAAAAACGGATGGAAAGGCCACGGGGCGTTCGGGAACGGACATGAGCCCGGATCATTTCCCCGAGATGATGAACGTTGACCGCCACGTTGCGGATACCGGCCTTTTTCATGAATCGGAGAGAACGGTCGAGGAAAGTCGTTGGACCCGTGGGAAAGAGCGGTTTCGGCCTCTCTTGCGTGAAGGGGAGGAGGCGTCTGCCCTGTCCGGCCGCCATGATAAAACCGTTCATCCCAGGCCTCCGAGCTTATGACATACAAGGTCCACGAGCGGGGAGAGGGCCGGTCTCTTCCCTTCGGGGTTGGCCCGGATCAGGTCCAGGCTTTTTGGGATGCTCGACAGGAAATGACTTTTGCCGAGCCCGACTCCCTGGTGGGCGAATGTGCCGAGCGCCTTGATGTTCCTCTGGAGAGCCACGAGGTCGAAGAGGGCCACGGCCTCTGAACGGCCGGCGGGGAGGGGAATTCCGGCACGGTTCGCTTCGCCGAGGTAACCCTCCAGGAGGTTGCGCGCCGTCGTTTGGGGCAGCTCGACGTATGAATCACGGAGGAGGGAGGCCGCGTCATAGAATGGGGAAGCCATCAGCGCGTCTTGGTAGTCGACGACGGCGATATCGTCTCCGTCTTCGCCTCTGACGACCATGATATTTCTGCTGTGATAGTCCCTGTGATTCAATGTCCGGGGAAGGGGATCGATGCAGCCCGCAAGGCAGGAGAACGCTTTTTCGACGATGCGTTCTTCCCTGCTGAGGAGGGGGCCGTTCAGTTCCAGTCCGTTGGTCTTGAAGAACTCGAGCTCAAACTCGATCCTGGCGGCGTCCATCTGTCTGGCGAAGATCTCGGGATAGACGTCCCGGAATTTTCCGCTCCCCCTTTGGAGGCGAAGGAGAACCTCCAGAGCTCTTTCATAAAGATGGACGGCTTTTCCCGCCGTCGATTCCAAGGTCGTGTCGCCGAGATCCTGCTGAACGATGAAGCCTTCCTGTCTGGAGATATATACGATCTCGGGAACGGGGCAGCCGACGCTCTGGAAAAGGTCCGTGGCTGTAACGAATTTGTCCGTGTCGTCGATTCTCGCCGGTCCTTCGAAGGACATGAGGATGAGCGACATCTCATCATCATTCGCAGAGCGTGGATGGAGGCGGTAATACCGCCGCGTTGACGCATCCCCCGGGAGCACAACGGCTTTGTATGCGTCCCGGTGGAAAGCTTTGAGCCTTTCCCTGAGAATCACAGCTTGATTTCCTTGTCGAGCAGAAAACGTCGAACAGGGCCTTGGATCTTTGCCAGTGTTTGTTCGAGGAGGCCGGACAAAGGGAGGCTTCCGCTCGATGGATCTCTCATCTCCAGAGAGAACCCTCTTTCCTTTTCACCGGCCCCCAACCGCTTCATCACGATCTCCCAATCGATGATACCCTGTCCCGGAGGGAGGTGCCCGTCATTTTTCCCGTTGTTGTCGTGAACGTGGAGGTGTTCGGTTTTTTCCAGGATCCCGGCGATTTTCGGATTCTCCTGCTCTCTGCCGGCAAGGCCGAGTGAAGGGACGCCGGGAAAGTCGAGAAGGAGATGCCCCAGATCAAGGCAGAATCCACACAATCCCTCCCCAATTCCGCAGGCCGTCCCGTCGAATCCCGGAAGGAGCGGGCCTTCTCCGGGCCGGTTTTCCAGAAGCAGGTGCCGGCTCCGTCCGGGGTGGTCGTCAAGGAGCTTCTTCACACCGTCGAAAAATATGGCGGCATCGGTGTCGCCCGGACCGCGGGTTCCCATGTGGAGTATGATGCGGCAGCGTTTGAAGCCGGCTGTGATGGCGAGCACTCTGTCTATCGCGTCCAAAGCGGCGCGCCGCCTGTTCATGTCGCGATCGCCCAATGCAAAGGTCCGTCCGGCTCTCAGATCTTCGAGGGAGTCGTAAAATGGAGCATGGATCGCCCGGAGATCGATACCGGAACTTTCGATATCAACGAGAGCCTTCTCGGCCTTTGTTCCGTTCTTCCAAGGGAAATGCTGCGGAGCAGCAAAGATTTCGAGGGATCGGAAACCGGTATCCGCCACAATCCTCAACAAACTCTTGTCCAGAGCGCTGAAGGCGAAGAGATGTGTCGAGAGTGTCGGAATCAGTGCCATATCGCCTCGCGGGGATTCTATAAAAAATAAGGTCGTCGGTGAAGGGCATGAGTCGGATATGTTATGATTTCAAAAATCTCCGGGGCGAAAGGAGCAGGGAGGATGGGAAGTCAGTAAGCCAAGAGCGTTTATGATCCCAACTCGATGCAAAAGGATAACGATTCTTCAGATACTGGGGTTGGCGTTTTTCGTTCTCATACCCGGTCTTCCCGCCGCCGGGCAGGAAGACGGCAACGAGGATGTCCTCGAATTCAAGCGGTTCTACAGTCCCAGGCGATCTGTTCGTGAGAAGATCGAAGCCATCTATGTTCTCAAGGGTGCGGACGTCAGGGAGGCCGTTGAAGCCCTATCCGTTGCTTTCGATGACGAAGAATACCAAGTCCGGCAGGCCGCGATCGAGACGATCGGCACCTACCGGAATCCCGACTGTGCCAATTGGCTTCTCGAAACTTATGTCGCCAACAAGAGAGAGAAGAAGATCAACCGCCTCATCTGTGCGGCCGAATCGCTTGGATATATGGAAGCGGTCGCTGCGGTGGAGCCGCTCTTGGAGCTTTACAGCCGAAATCGTCGCGAATGGGATTTAAGGAAAGCGATTGCGTCGGCTCTCGGCCACATCAAGTCCGAAAAGGGCGTTCCCCTTCTTATAGAGCTGCTTTCCGACAGGGAGCCGACTCTCCGGATCGTGGCCCTCGACTCTCTCGCCATGATCAAAAAGCCCGATCTCTGCAGGGACGAAATCCTGAGGGTGATGGCAGGCGATTCCAACTGGCAGGTGCGAGCCGCCGCAATCGATGCGGTTCGAAAAATGAGGTTCAAAGAGGGGATCCAGCCTCTCATCGACCGGATGCGAGAGGAGACGGGGCGCCTCCGGGGCGACGCCTACCTGGCTCTCCAGGAGATCACTTTCTGCACATACCAGGACGACCCCGACATGTGGCAGAGGTTCTGGGACAGCTGCAATGAAGATTACGAGGTTCCCGACTATGAAAAGGTGATGGCGGCGAGGGAAAAACGCAAGAGGGTGGGGACGCGCTACGCCAATCCCGAGGCGGCGTTTCTGGGGATTCCGACAAAGTCGAAAAAGATCATCTTCGTTATCGACATTTCGGGATCCATGGAGACCCAGGTCACCGAGATCGAGAGGTTCCGGGCCGAAGGGAAGGATTACAGGTCATTCCAGAGGCTCGAGATCGTCAAGAGCGAGCTCATCAGCACCGTCAAGAATCTGGACGCGAACGTGGAATTCAACATCCTGGCTTTTGCCACGAAACTCAAGTGGTGGAAGAAAAAACTCGTCAAGTCCAACATCCTGAACAGGAATTCGGCTGCCAAGTTTATTTCGAAGCTCAAACCGATCGGCGGCGCCATGGCGGGTTTCCGTGCAAGGGTCGGACTCCGCGCCGCTTCTCTCGAAGAGGGTAAGACCAACACCTATAGCGCACTCATGGCTGCATTGGGAATTCCTGAGGAAGAACAGGGGAAAAAAACGGACAAGGGACATGACAAGAAACTCAAGGCGGGAGTGGACACGATCTACTTTCTCTCCGATGGCGCTCCCACCGTGGGAAAGGTCATCGACAAGGATGAAATCCGTCTCGAGGTCAAGAGGGTTAACGCTGTCCGCAAGATCACGATTCACGTCATTGCCATCGGGGACTTCCAGAAGGATTTCATGAAAGCCCTGGCCAAAGAGAACAACGGCGTCTACGTCGACCTGGGAAAGTAGCCCGAACCCCCCCGGTCACCCTATCCGAAGCAGGGACTCATTTATTCTTCAGGACATAGCGGATGTGGCGGACGGCGGCCAGCACGTTTCTCCCGTCCCGTGTTTCGATCTCGCTGTTTGTCACGAGACGCCTGACGGTTTGGCGGAGCGGAATCTCCCGTTCGGGCGTCAGGTAGCCCGCCTCGGTGAGAATAGAGAGGACGGCTGTTTCGATCCGCTTTTTCTCCTCGGTTGTGGAAAGCTCTCTCCTCTCCTCGTCCGTTTTCACGATCCCTCCCAGAAAAAAGGCATGGCATGTGAGGAGCACGGCCTGGGAGAGATTGAGCGAATGGTGATCGGGATGGGTCGGGATGCCGATGATGTGCCGGCAGAGAGAGAGGTGCTTCGTGGAGAGACCGTGGTCTTCCGGACCAAAGACGAGAGCGGCCCTGGAACATCCGGCCGTGCTGCTCTTTTGCCAGGTCGCGGCAGCCTCGGCCGGTTCGAGGCGCTTCCTCTTGAACCGCGGCCGGGCCGTGACCCCGAATACGATGTGACGGTCATATAGGGCTTCTTCAAGGGTGTCGAAGGTTCGGGCTTTTTCCAGGATGTCGTGAGAGTTGGGGGCCATGTCAAAGGTTTCCCGGCAGCGGAAGTCGGGCGGCTCCACGATGGCGAGGTCGCTGAATCCCGTGTTTTTCATGGCCCGCGCCGTCGATCCGATGTTTCTCAACCCCGTGGGTCGGACGAGCACGATGGAGATATTTTCGAAACGGTTCTCTGTGTCGTTCATGCTTTGTGTCGAACCGGTTGTCTGATCCGATCCTGTTCAGCCCGGCCTGAGCCGGACTGCGATGCCGCTCCATAAATGTTGCACCCATATATGCCGCTCTCATGATAATCGAGAGAAAGCGGTTCCGCCCGGCTTTTCTTGACAGGACTTCGAGCGGGGTTAGAGTAGCAGATCGAGCGTTGCCGTATTGACGAAAGGGACCATTTAAGGGGCGGATCATGATGAGAGGCACGAACCGTTGTATATTTGCCGCGTTTCTTGTTGCGACCCATCTCGCAGTCTTGCCCTTTCAATCCCTGGCCGGCCCCGTGCCCGACGAAACCCTCGATGTCACGAAAGGTGCGCCGAGGTCGGATACACCCGATACCTATGTGACAAGGGGGTACGCTGTTCGCTACAGCGTGCCCGATCCCTCGAAGACATGGTGGGCCGTGGCCGTTATGATCGACGGCGAGAGATACGGCCGGCTCGATGCGAAGCGCGATTTTTTCACTGTTTCATTCATGGACACTGAAGGACGGGTTTACGCCCGGTCCAAACATCCGCAGAGCCTGATCCCGGCGCAGGCCACTTTCCAAAAGGGAAAACAGCTCGGTCCGAGGTATCAGACCATCAGGATCACGCCCACCGAGCTCCCCTCGGAGTTCTGGATCGTCGTGGACTTCAAACCGACCAGGCAAAAAG
>CAZWHE010000028.1:26801-30586 GCA_964633825.1 uncultured Phycisphaerales bacterium
GGTTCGTCCACGGCGGGAAAAATTCCATGCTCACCGATCACAATTGCCGCCTCCTTCCCATCACCGAGCAGGACGGTTCCGTGAGGGAGATCGACTGGGGCATCGCGGTGCGGGTCAGGGACAAGTACAAGGGAAAGATGAACAAGTACGACCCCTCCAAACCTCTGAACAAGATTTCGAAGGGCCCCCCTGCGGAACAGGTCCATAAACACGAATCGGACCATGTCGTTTTCGCTTACACGAAGATGGAAGGCGCATGGGCCGCGTCGGCGGTCCGTCTCCTCGGGAAATCCCGCGAGTGCTTTGTGAAGAGATTCGGGCTCAGCGTTCCGGAAACGATCCATGTCACGGCCGGGATGAATCCCGATAAGGAAACGAGCCTCGTTGCCGCCGGACCCGACACAATCAGCTGGAACGTGGCGGTCCGGAGCGACCTCCTTCCTGTGGTGAAGGGCGGCCGGCATGCCCATATCTTCGGTTTCTGCCGGGAGCTGGCCCTGCTTTCTCTCAGAAAGACTTTTCCCGACAGAAAACTCATGCCCCTCGGAATGGAGGAGGGGCTCAGCGCATGGCTGGCGGGCGAGGCTGTCCGCCATGTCCAGACGCAGTGCGGGCAGAAGCTCTGGCCGATTCCGTTCACCTATTTCCGGGAAGAGGGACCCGGATACGTTGAAAAGTGGGTTTTTGGGGATTCCGATGCGGCCGAAGGGCAGATTGGGAAGGCGAAGCAGTATGCAAAACTGCTCATTGATCTGGACGGCATCGTGGGGGGAGAGGCCGAGGGGGAGGCGATGAAAGCCCTTTTCGAAGAAGCCGTTCCCGTTCGTGATTTTGTGAGGCTTCTCAAAGAGAAGCTGGACGGCCTGGAGAAGATCGCGTCGGCGCCCGATCTCTTCCTTCCCGATCTGGTCGATCCTCCTTTTCTCTGGCTCATGCCCGAACCGGACTTCGGAAGCTTAGAGGCCTACCGCGGGCTCAAAGTCAAGAGGTGGCGAACAAACGGCGCCTTGCTTTTCTATGACGAGAATGCCGGTAAGGAAACAGAGGATCTTGCCGACGGCGCGACCCTCTTCTTCCGGACGCCGCCGGGCAAATGGTCGGTGAGCGCCGTCAGATTCTTTTGCCACAAAACAGCTAAAGCAAATCATTCCCTGACCCTGTCCGTTATGGATTCCGCCTTTGCTCCTCTCTGTAGAATCGAGGTTCCGATCGACGGGATCAGGGGGGGAAAGAAACCGGCATGGCAGGAAATCGGTTCGTTTGAAAATGTTGTTCTTTCCGGTTCGTTCATGGTCAACGTCGGTGTTCCCGAAGGGGCCGCGGGCGTTGTCAGGATCGGCATTGACGGAAAGAGCGGCGGCGGCCATTCTTTCTTCCTGAAGCCCGGTTCCCACGCCGAACCGCCGCGCGGGAAGCACGACTGGATGGTTCGCGTCATTCTCACTGATACAAGCGGCATGGCGAAAAGCGATCTGAACAAGGTGCTGAGGGATTTCCGAAAGAGCCTTCCATGACCGGCGGTGCCGGCGGGATTGAAGAGTGAATCGAACAAGGGCGGCAGACTGCGCTTCCGACCGCGTTTCCGGGAAAGACCGGTTCTTTCCCGTCATGTCATGGGCTTTCTATGACTTTGCGAACACGATCTTCTACGCCGTGGTCGTGACCCGCTATCTGCCCGATCACATCAAGAGCCTCACCGGCCGCCACTCCTTCATCAACTGGGGATTCTATCCCGCCATGGTGACGGCCGCATTCCTGGCGCCCTGGCTGGGGCGGTTCGCCGGCCGCCGGGGCGTTTCCAAGAGATCGGTCCTGGCGCTGACACTCTGTTGCGCCCTTTGCACCGCCGCCCTCGCCGTTGTCCGGAATCCCTGGCCGCTCATCGTGTTTTTCGCTCTGGCCCAGATTTCCTATCAGCTGGCGCTGGTTCCTTACAACAACCTCCTGCCCGCCGTGGCTTCTCCGGCCAGAATGGGGCGCGTTTCGGGTCTCGGAGTGGCCCTCGGTTATGCCGGCGTGATCTTGAGCCTCTGGATCGTCGAGTTTCTGATGAGAGAGTGGCCGGGCCAGGGAACGGCCTACCTCGCGGCAGCCGTTCTCTTTCTCCTCTTCACCATTCCCCTTGTGTTCTTTGTTCCCGAAAAACCGTCTGAAACCATGACCGCGCAGCCCGGCGCCGCCGAGTTTATCGCCCTTCTCCGGGAGAGGGGGAGAAGACGGTTCATTATCGGGAATTTCCTTTGTGCCGACGCGCTCAATGCAATCTTGGTCTTTGTGGTTGTCTATCTGAAATGGGGACTGCACTTTGACAAAACCGCGATTCTCTTTCTCCTCACTTTTCTCAACATCGCGGCTTTTGCGGGGGGCTTCCTGACAGGCTGGCTGTCCGACCGCCTGACGCACAAGAAGGTCATGATCCTTTCCGCCGCCTGCCTGGGAAGCGCCATAGCGCTCGGCCACTTCTCCGGAAACAAGGACGTCACTTTCTGGTCGATCATTCTTCTCGGCGGACCCGGCGTGGCCGGGCTCTGGGTGGCGGGCCGGAAGTGGGTCGTTGAGCTCTCGCCCGGAACCGGAACGGGGGCTTTCTTTGGTGTTTACGGATTGACCAACAAGCTGAGCATTCTCAACCTCGTTCTCTTTGCCCTGCTGGCCGACTGGACCGGCGGTTATACATGGTCCATCCTGATCGTTCTTGCATCGCTGGCCGTGGGGATGGTTTTCCTTCTGTCGGCGCCGTCGAAGAGCGGTTAATCAGTTCCTCTTCTGTACCGCTCCACCATGTCGAGGAATTCCTTTTCGAACCGTCCCAGGTAGCGCTTGAGGTCTTCATCCGAAAGGTTGCGATAGGTGGCGCCGCTCTCTGTCTCGGATGGACCGTCCTCTCCGTCGGAGGCTGAAAGAACCTCGGCGTCGAGAACGGTTCCGCCCTGTCCCCACCCGGGAGCCTGCCACCGCGCCGCCGCTTTCATGAGCTCCCTCTCTCGTGCGGCCGCGAGCTCGTGCGATCCGGCCCAGTAGACAAAGAGGCAGATGAGAGAGATAAACGAGAAAATGAGGCCGTGAATAAGGAGATAGAAGAGGGTAACAAGAGCCATCATCTTTCCGATCCTCACGGCCAGTTCCGTGGCTTTGAGATAAGGGACCCGGCGTGCTGCGATCGCCCGGAGGATGCGCCCCCCGTCGAGGGGAAAGGCCGGAATGAGGTTTAGAAAGCCCATAGCGGCGTTGACGAGGAATGTCCATTCCAACAGGTTAGTCGGTCGAATCCTCAGGACGTTCGATTTCAGTTCGGCCAGCGTGTCGAGACCTCCGATGAGGAAAACAAAGAGAGTGGTCATCAGAACGATGGCAAAGTTGACGGCCGGTCCGGCCAGGGCGATACGGAGCTCGACGGCCGGAATCTCGGGGATCTCGCCGAGCCGGGCCAGCCCTCCCAGGGGCCATAGGGTGATGTCGATGACGCGGATTCCCAGTTTTTTTGCGGCAAGGGAATGGCCCAGTTCGTGGAGCAGAACAAAGGTGAAAAGAAGGGAGCAGAGAAGAAAAGTAATCAGACCGGACGAGAGGCTCCGATTTTCCAAAGCCGCCTGAACGGACACAATGACGAGTAATAGGATGAATATGAAATGGACCCTGATGTCGATTCCGTAGAGACGGGCGATCCTGAACGACCAGGAGAGACGGTAGGGATGGATTTTGAGGGTCAAATATTCTCCTTTCGGCCTTGAAAGACTCCGCGTTTCTGTGGGCCCGGAGCCTGTCCCGCTCCTTCCAGATAAATC
>CAZWHE010000029.1:0-30392 GCA_964633825.1 uncultured Phycisphaerales bacterium
GAGGGCGGGATACCAGTCGCGCAGGATCCGGCCGGGACCGGAGGAGGACGGCAAGCGCACGAGAAGAAAGACACCGGCGATCATGGCGGCATGGATCGCCAGGTAACAGGGCCAGAGCGGCTCCCGGCCGCGGCCGAAGAGGAGGAGCAGGACGCTCTCGACAACGAGATAGGCGACGACGACCCAATCGGAAGAACGAAGCTTCGGCCCTTTCGCCGCCGGGCCTGTTTCGATGGAATCGGGCATGGAGAACGCTCCGTCAGGACGACCTGGGAGAAGGGAACATAAGAGAACGCGCCGCTTCTACAATCAAAACGAGCGCCAGGAGAATGAGGAGCGCCGAGGCCGTGAACTTGACGAGATGGGCTGTCTCGGAAAGACCGCCCGCCAGGGAGCGGCAGACGATCTGGACCAATCCCCAGAGGGTGACGCCGATCATGAAGACCATGGGAATAAGGGCAAACAGCGCGCGACGGCCCGTCCGCTTGAGCCAGACGGCGATCGTCAGGAGCGCCAGCCCGCCGAGAAGCTGGTTCGTGGCGCCGAAGACGGGCCAGATCATCTTGTAGGCCGGAACGATCCGGCCGCCGATTTCGCCGGAGGCGCCTGATTCCACTTCGACCGATATGATGAAGAGCGGAAGCCCGAGCGTGAGAGCCGTGGCCGCGATCTTGACCCCCCAGCCGCGCCGGCCCAGGAACTCTTCGAAGACGTAGCGCGCCAGCCTCGTGGCCGTATCGAGTGTGGTGAGAAGGAACGTCGAGATGGCGAGCAGTCCGAAGTCGGCGCCCGCGCCTTCGGGGATGCCGATCTTCGAAAGAAAGCTCCCGAGCCCGGCGGCGAAAACCTGGGTCGGGTGGGATTTCAGCGCATCGGACCCCGCCGCGCAGGACATGACGGCCGCCAGCGCGATCAGGGCCAGGACGCCTTCGACGAGCATGGCGCCGTAGCCGATCGGCCTGGCGTCGGTCTCGCGCGAGAGCTGTCGCGCCGTTGTTCCCGAAGCGACGATCGAGTGAAAGCCTGAGCATGCGCCGCAGGCGATGGTGATAAAGAGGGCCGGAAAAAGGAGGCCGAGAGACTCGTTATGAAAGGAGAGGAAAGCCGGGTATTCGAGGGAGGCGCCCGAAAGGATGATTCCGGCCCCGCCGCAGAGCAGGCAGGCGTACAAGAGAAAGGAAGAGAGATAATCGCGGGGCTGGAGAAGGAGCCAGACGGGAGTGATCGAGGCGGCGAAGCAATAGACGGCCAGAACGAGAACAAAGGTTTCCCTGCCGAGAGCGACCGGCATGAGCCGGCCGACCCAGATGATGATAAAAACGAGGGGCACGAAGAGAAGCGTGCCGAAGCGAAGCGGCATCTTCAGCTTGTAAAGTGCGAGCCCGAAAAGGAGGGCGAGCACGATATAGAAAGATGCCGACGAAGCCACACCGCCGTTGGTCACGAAGGTGGACGCCGTGAGATCGATGAACGCGGCCAGCACGAGAACGAGGGCGAGCCAGATGAAAACGAGGAAAAGCTTGCCCGCGCGGGGCGTGATGTTGTCGCGGGCCACTTCGGCCACCGACCGGGCTTTGTGCCTGATCGAAGCGGCGAGGGAACCCATGTCGTGCACGCCGCCGATGAAGATCGATCCCAGAACGATCCAGACCAGCGCCGGGAGCCAGCCGAATGCGATGCCGGCCAGCACGGGCCCCACGATCGGACCCGCTCCGGCGATGGACGAGAAGTGATGGCCGAAAAGAACCGGCGCCCTGGCGGGACAGAAATCCATGCCGTCGTTGATCTCGACGGCCGGGGTCTTCCGGTCCGGGCTGAGGCCGAAACTTCTGACCAGGAAGGAGCCGTAATAGCGGTATCCCAGGAAAAAAACGATCACAGAGAGAACGAAAGCAATGGAAAGCATGGCCTTGGTTCCGAAAGGGACACTCGCGACCAACCGCAGGGCGCCATATTAACCTGAAAGCGAACGGGCTCTCAACAGCGTTCTCTTCGCAGTGTGAATCCGCCGGTAACTCCCATCCGAATCGGGAGTAATGCAGATTCCCCACGTGCGGACGATTTTTGTGATATAATTTAAACAGAGAGAATCGCCTCAAAAAGGAGGTCGACCATGGATAAGGAAACGAACAAACCCGCCAAGAACTTCCGGAAATACTTCCTCTTCCTCTGGGAGATTTTCCTTGTCACTCTTTTCAGCGGTCTCTTCATCATTCTGATCGAAGAGATCCAGGGAGCGCGGCACTACAACACGCATTACTCGTATTATCTCTTTCACCTTCTCTTTCCGCTCTTCCTCATCGGCACGATCGCCTGGGCGACCGGCCGGTTTCGCCCCGGGCGGACAGAGCTGTCGCTCCTGATCGCTTTCCTGATCCTGCTCTCTTTCTTTCCAGCCGGCCGCATCATCGCCGCGCTCTGGTTCTCGGCGGCCTGTCTCGCCACAGCCTTTGTTATCGAGACCCTCTCGGGAAAAAAGAAGGCAAGGAAGCGCATCGTCGTCACGACCAAGGATCCTGTAACCGAAGACCCTGAATTGAGGGCCCGCATGGGCCAAAAAAATCGCCTCGAGAGAAAATACCGAACGCGGCGCAAACACGCACGCCCCATTCCGATCGGCAGGTTCTGGCCGATCGAGCGGATCTAAAAGGGGACGCAATCCGGAGGGGGACACAATACGTAGTTATCCGGAGGTACAGTTAATGTAGCGTTTATTTATTCAACGGATAACTACGTATTGTGTCCCCCTCCGCATTGTGTCCCTCTTTTTGTATGCCGCCCACTTGTGGTATGATCCCGTGCATGAACACGAAGGAGAAGACCGCTGCTCTCTCCACGATCCTGAACATATTGCTCACCCTCTTCAAGTTCATCATGTTCGGGTATACGGGGAGTCTCGCCATTCTCGCCGAGGCATGGCACAGCTTCTCAGACATCGCCACATCTTTCCTCGTTTTCATCGCCGTGCTCGAAAAGAACGGGACTAAGGGCGACAAGGGAGCCAAGGGGAAGAAAAAAAGGGACAACTCTTTTCTGGAACAGGCCATTTCCCTCGGAATCGGACTTTTTCTTCTCGTTGTCTCGGTGCTGCTCATCGTCAAGTTTTTCCAGCCCGCAAGAGACGTGGTGCGAAACCCCCTCATCTCGGGAATCATCTTTCTCGCATTCGCACTCGCTTCCTATTTTGTTTATCGCTTCGAAACCTCGGTGGGACGGTCCGAGAAGTCCGTCGGTCTCAGCGCCGACGGCATGCACTCCAAAGCCGACATGGTTTCTTCCCTCATCGCCGGCTTTTCGCTCATTCTCTACCACCTCGGTTTCGATCTCGACAAGTGGGCGGCCGGCCTGATCGCCCTCTTCATCCTCTCTTTCGCACTGGAAACGCTCATCAACTCATCCCTTTCCATCCTGAAAAAAGAGAGGAACATTCTTTTCAGCCGAAGATCGCACCGCGTCCAGACGGCCCTCATGGACAAGGACAACTGGGTCACGCTGGCCGAGTTCCTGAAGAGCAAAACTTTCCTGAAAGCCCTCGACCGCACCTTCCCGGCAAAAGCTCTCCGCATCCTGGGAGCCCTGATCCTCCTCGGCTTCCTCGGGTGGCTCGCATCGACTTGCTTCTTCACGATCGCCGTCACCGAGAGAGGGATCGTGGAGAGGTTCGGAAGGCCGCTGGCCGCGGAAACACCGCTCGGGCCGGGACTCCATACGAAGCTCCCCTGGCCCGTGGACCGTGCCGTCCTTGTCGAAGCGGACAGGATCCGCCAGGTGAACATCGGCAACGAGGTGGACGCCAACACGCACGCCCTCCTCTGGACGCGCGAACACGGCACGGAAATCCCTTTCCTTTCAGGCGACGACAACTACTTCTATCCTTATCTGGTTATTCACTACCGGATCGGCTCTCTCTACGATTTTCTCTACAGGCACGCCGATCCCGAATACCTGCTCAAAGCCGCGGCCTACCGTTCCGTGACACGGCTTTTTTCCACGAAGAGCTTTTACGAGATCGTCCTCGATTACAGGCGGAACTTCGTGCGCGATGTCACCGCCGAGGTCCAGCGGGAGCTCGACGATCTCCGGGCCGGCATCGAGATCGTGTCGGTCAACGTGAAGGACGTCCACCCCCCCATCCGGGTATCGGGTTCCTTCGAAAAAGTGATCGCTTCCATCCAGGAAAAGGAAGAGCTGATCAACAAGGCGCTCGGCCTGTCGGGCGAACGCCTCCTGGACAAGAAGGGCGAAGCGAAACGAGCCATCGAAGAGGCCGCCGCCTACAGGACCGACGTGCGGCTGCGTGCCCAGGGGGACGCGACACGCTTCCTGACGCGCATTCCCGACGAAGGCGCCATGACCGTGACCCGGAAGAGGCTCTACCTCGAAGCCCTGAAGGAAGCGCTGGCCGGTCGGAACAAAATCCTCATCGACCCGGCGGCCGGGTCCCCCGAGATGTGGCTCAACTTCGACGAAGCTCTGCCGCGGGGCGATCTCGAATTCGACGAGGCGAGGTTCTGAAGACAGAAAAGACGTTCTGAAGACAGAAAAGACGTTCTGAAGAGTTAAAAACGTTTTGAAAACGGAAACAGAACAATGAAAACCACAGCGACGATTCTGATCCTGCTTCTCATCGCGGTTGCAGGGGCCTTCCTCTGCTCCTTTACGGTGAGCGAGAAGGAGTACGCCATTGTCACCGAGTTCGGCAAGCCGGTGAAAACGATCACCCAAGCCGGGCTCTATTTCAAGAAGCCGGGCTTTCTCCAGACCGTGATCCGGCTCGACCGGCGCCACAATGTTTTCAAGAGCCAGCCCATCGAGCTCCTCCTCAAGGACAAGAACCCGATCGTGCTCGTCTGTTTTATCTGCTGGCGCACGGCCGATCCCGATCTGTTCATCAAATCGCTCATCACGAAGGACAACGCCGAGCTGAAGCTCGGCGACATGATCAATTCGCAGCTCGGCTCGGTGCTGGGCGATTACATGCTCGACAACATCATCAACACCGACCCGGAAGAGGTGAAGCTCGCCGAGATCGAAAAGAGGATTCTCGAAAACCTGAACAGAATGGCGGGCGACAAGTACGGCCTCGAGGTGGTGCGCACGGGGATCCGCCGCCTCGAATACCCCGAGATCGTCGAGAACGCCGTGTTCAACAGGATGAAGGCCGAGAGGGAGAAGGAGGCCAGGAAGTACCGGGCCGAAGGAAACCAGCAGGCCGCCGTGATCGAGGCGCAGACCGACCGCGAGGTGAAGGAGATCATGGCCGATGCGTACAGGAAAGCCCAGATCGCCAAGGGCGAGGGCGACCGGGAGGCGACGCGGGTCTTTGCCGAAGCCTACGGAAAGGACAGGGAGTTCTTCGAGTTTCTCAAGTCGCTCGAGCTTTACAGCGAGACCCTGCAGGAGAACACGACCCTCATTCTCTCCACCGATTCGGAGCTCTTCCGCTTCCTGAACGGGGACAAGACCGAAAGGGACCGTTAAACGCCATGGACAGCGGCATTCAAAAGCACGTGAAACCGGCGCTTCGAATGGGGACGCGTTTTCTCACCTGGATCCTTCTCGCCCTCGTTGTTCTCTATGCTCTCTCGGGGATCTACTCCGTTTCACCCAATGAAATGGGCGTCCACCAGCGCTTCGGCAAGGTCGTGAACGACCGGGTGCCGCCCGGCATTCACTACCGCCTGCCCTGGCCGGTGGACCGCGTCGACCGGATTCCCGTTCACCAGGTCCAGAGAATTCAGATCACCGACTTCAGCGGCGAGGGAAAAAGGGGCCTCTGCCTCACGGGGGACAACAACCTGGTGAACCTCGACTGCATCATCCAGTACAAGGTGAGCGATCCCTTCCGCTATCTCTTCGGATTCCGCGAGAAGCACGGGGAGAGGCTCCTCTCCGACGCGGCCTGCACCACCCTGATCCACTGCCTGGCCGGCCTTCCCGTCGACCTGATCCTGACTTTTGGAAAGCAGTCGATCGAGAGAAAGGTCAAGGAGAGGCTCCAGGAAACGCTCGACGAAGTGGACAGCGGCCTGCTCATCAGCTTTATCGAGCTGAAGCGCGTGAGAGCGCCCGCCGGGATCAAGCAGTACTTCGACGACGTGATCAACGCCAAGATCGACAAATCGAAATCGATCAACCTCGCCGAGTCGTACCGGAACGAGGAGATTCCGGCGGCCAAGGCCCGCGCGAACCGGTTGATCCAGGAAGGAGAGGCATACAGAACCAATGTCGTGACCGAGGCCGAGGGGGACACGAAGCGGTTTCTCGACATCCTCTCCGAATACTCGAAAGCGAAGGACGTCACCCGCCGGCGCCTCCTCATCGACACGGCGCGGCGGATACTCGTCAACATCGACAAGGCCTACGTCGTGGACAGTCCGGAGGATTCGCCTCCTCCGAAGCTGAAAATATTCAAGAAATAGGAAAAACCTCATGCCCGTTCAGACCGTAATGATCGAAAGGAATGCCTCGGCCGGCATGGACATCTTCGACATCACCGCCGACCTGTCCGCCCTGCTGAGCGAGTCCGGCCTGAAGGAGGGCGTGGCCACCGTCTTCGTTCCCGGATCGACGGGAGCGGTCACGACCGTCGAGCACGAGCCCGGCCTCGTGCACGACCTGCACGCCTTTTTCGAGCGCATCATTCCGCGCGATATGGATTACGGCCACGAACAGATGTGGCACGACGGGAACGGCCACTCGCACGTCCGCGCCTCGCTCCTCGGACCGTCCCTCTCCGTTCCGTTCAAGGACGGCGGCCTCGTTCTGGGGACGTGGCAGCAGGTCATCCTCATCGACTTCGACAACAAGCCCCGCACGAGGAAGGTCGTTGTCAATTTCATGGGGGAGTAGGGGGGGACACAATGCGCAAGAACCGGACATGCAGGGAAGATGCGGCGGAGGATAAAGAATGATCGAAAACGGGTCGGATCAAAACGTGGGAGAGGATAAAAACAACCCCAGGGCCCGGTACAAGCGAAAGTCGCTCCTGGGCAGCGGCGGCATGGCCGAGGTGTTCAAGGCCTTCGACCGTGCGCTGCGCCGGAACGTGGCGATCAAAACGCTGAAAAAGAAAATCAGCGGCAACAAAATGCTCGTCGACCGCTTTGTCGAAGAAGCCCAGGTCACGGCCCAGCTCCAGCACCCCGGCATCGCCCCCCTCTACGACATGGGCTACCAGAGCGACAAGCGCCCCTATTTCACGATGAAGCCCCTGTCGGGCCTCACCCTCGAGGATGTCCTCGAAGAATCGAGCACGTCCGATTCGGAGTGGACGCTCCACCGCCTTCTCCAGATTTTTCTTAAAATCTGCGAAACAGTGGCCTACGCCCACTCGCGCAGCGTGATCCACCGCGACCTCAAGCCTTCCAACATCATGGTGGGCGAGTTCGGAGAAGTGGTCATCATGGACTGGGGAATCTCGAAAGTCGTTCGCCAGCCCTCCGAAGAGGATCCGGGCAAGCCTCCGGCCGATCCCGATGACACGAAAAGCCCCGAGGTGGTCACGACGCGCGGGCTCAAATCGGATGAAACCGCCCACGGCGAGCTCGTGGGAACGCCCAACTACATGTCTCCCGAGCAGGCCAAGGGCTTCATCCACGAGATCGACGAACGGAGCGACATCTACTGCCTGGGCGTCATCCTCTTCGAAATCCTGACCGACGACCTGCCCTTCGACGACGATGCATACACCACTCTTTCCTTCGCCAAGATGGAGCCGCCCCCCCCCTCCCAGGCGAATCCGGCGGTGCCGTCCGTGCTCTCGACGATCTGTTCGCGCTGCCTCGCCCTGCGGAAGGAAGCGCGCTACCAGTCGGTCAACGATCTCATCCGCGACATCCACCTCTTCCTCGATCGCGGTTCATCCTTCCGCCACGCCGTGTTCAAAGCCGGAGAGAAGATCATCACCAAGGATACCGACGCGGAAGAGGCTTACTTCATCATCCGCGGCTGGGCCGAGGTCTACGATATCCGCGAGGACAGCAAGATCGTCTATGCCACCCTGTCGCCGGGAGACGTGTTCGGCGAGATGGCGATCTTCACCGGTGAAAAACGGAACGCCCACGTGATCGCCGTGTCGGAGCTGGAAGCCCTGGTCTTCGACCGCAACGCGATCCAGGAGGAGCTGAACAAGGTCCAGCCCTGGATGGGCGACATGATCAACAACCTCGCCGGGAAGCTTGCCAAGCTCAACGAGAAGTACGCCGAGGCCAGGTCGGAGGAAAAAACGGAAGAGGACCGGCCATAGCCGGCAAGCCCGGCCTTACCGGGCTAAACCCGGCCTTACCGGATCGAGCCCCGTCAATCCAGAGCATGGAGAACCACGCCGGCCACGTCGAGGATCGTATCGAGACGGGAAGCCGCGTCTTCGGCTCCTTCTCCCCACAAAACAGTGAGCGCCGGGTTGCGTGTGTGCGACTTGAGCTCGAGGTTTTCCATGTTTCCGTGGTCGCTCGTGAGGATGACGAGGGTTTCCTTTCTGTCGATGCAATCGAGCATTGACCCCAGGAATCGTTCCAGGTTTTCGGCCTCCCCCACGGCCCGCTCCATGTCCTGCGAGTGGCCGGCCCCGTCGGTTCTGAAATACTCGTAAAGGACAAAGTCGAAATCGCGCGACCGCCGCGCCAGAACCGCGCCCGCCTCTTCGGGGGTCAGGAGCGGCAGATCGAATCCCCTCTCCCTGAGCACCCTGTTTGTGAACTCCTGATAGATGGACCGGCCGGCGGCGATATCGTCGAGCGTAAAAAAGGGAAGGCCCGCCGCCCGGTTCGCCCAGGTCGTGACGGAGAGAGGCTTCTCCCAGACCGCGTCGCCCAGGTCGAAAAAGCGGGGCCTGAATGCGTTGAGAAAGGCCGCCGTCCGTTCCCGCTCCCTGATCCTCTTCAGGAGGGAATGCTCCATGATGATCTCGCGGAGCTTCCCGTTGGGAAAGCCGAAGAGGTGGCGCCCGAGCATCTCGGCGGCGTTGACGCCCGTGAGCAGCGCCGTCTGGCCCGTGGCGCTCTGGGGGATCCCGTCGACACCGAGTATCGCGTCGAGGGGGAGTGGAATCCCGCCCGACTTCACGCGGCGGGGCGCACACTCCCCCCCGGGCGGAGCCCCCGCCCTTTCGGACGCTGGCGAGCTGTTCTCGAAAACGGTGAGATGTCCTTCGGGAATACGGGCCAGAGGATTGATGTCGGGATTCCTCTCCCCCACACCCAGACCGTCGATAAAGACAAGCAGCACGCGCTGAACCATTTCACGCCTCTTTCCTGCCCTATTTAATCAGTTTGACGGAACCTGGGAAATCGTTTTCACTAGCATCATGCCACATAAAAAAGAGGGCAAACCGTCGAAACCGCCGACAGGCAGCCGGCCCGGACCGGACCGGCTCGCCCATCTGATGGAAAAGGCCGGCATCCCCCTCGATGCGGACCAGGTCAAGGCCCTCTGGACGTTCCACACCTTTCTCAGGGAACGGAACCGGGAACTGAACATGACGCGGATTCACAACTTCGAGAACATGGTGCTCAAGCACTACGTGGATTCGATCATTGTGACCCGTCTCGTCGATCTTCCCTCGCCGCTCCTCGATATCGGGTCGGGCCCGGGCTTTCCCGGAATCCCGATCGGGATAGCGCGGCCCGACCTTCGCATCATCCTCGCCGAAGGGCGCCGGAACCGGGCCGGCTTTCTCGAAGAAGCCGTGCGCCATCTCGGGCTCGACGGGGTTGAAGTCTACGGACACAAGGTGGGGCCCGGATTTCCAGAGCGGGTTGGGGGCGTCATCACCCGAGCGCTCGAAGACATCCCTGAAACGCTCGACCGCGTTTTCCCTTTTCTCGACCGGGGCGGGCTCGTCGTCTTCATGAAAGGCCCGGACTGCGACGGCGAGATCGAAAAGGCGAAGGAGAGCGCGCGGCAGGCCTTTCGGCTTGTTCGAGACACGGCCTACACGCTCCCGGGCTCGCGGCACAAACGCCGCCTCGTCGTGTTCGAAAGGACGGGCGCCGCCATCGCCCACCCCGCGTTCGCCGGACCGGTCAAGGAGATCGCGTCCCCCTCGAACGCCCGCTTCAGAATGCTCCGCTCTCTCCTCACGGGAAAAGGGATCCGCAAGGAAGGGCAGACGCTCCTGTCGGGTGTTCGGTTCCTCGACGAGATCGTGAAAACGAGCCCCCGTCTCTGCAGGGGATGGATCACTCCGCAGGACAAGCGGAAGGCCCCGCCCCCGCCGGCAGGCCTGCCCGAAGGGACGACGTGGTACCGCCTCGACAACGCGCTCTTCAGGGAGCTCGATGTTTCGGGAACGAAAGCCCCCCTCCTGCTCGCCGACCTCCCCCCCATGCAGGCGTGGAACGACAGCGAGTGGCCCGCGGGATGCACCCTCTTCGTTCCCTTCCAGGATCCCGAAAACGCGGGGGCCGTTCTCCGCACCGCCGCCGCGTTCGGAGCGGCCCGGGCCATTCTTCTCAGCGAGGCCGCCCACCCTTTCCTGCCGAAAAGCCAGCGCGCCGCCGGGAGCGCGCTCTTTCGCATTCCCCTCTTCAGCGGCCCCTCGATCAACGACCTCGACGTTAAAGGCGCCCCCCTTCTCACCCTTTCACAGGAAGGGCGCAAGATCTCGTCCTGTGATTGGCCCGAGATGTTCGGCCTCCTTCCCGGATTGGAGGGACCGGGGCTTCCCGAACGGTTCAAGAAAGAAAATGCGCTCCGCATCCCCATGGAGCCCGGAGCCGAATCGCTCAACGCCGCCGCCGCCGTTGCTGTGGCGCTTTACGAATGGAGGCACGGCTCTTAGGCGTCACTTCTCCGCCGTCTTGTCCGGTTTTCGCCCGACATAGTAGAAGTTGCAGGCGAGATGCCGGCTCAATCTGCCGCCGCGGGTCAACCTGTCGAGGTACTTGATCGGATGGAGGAGCCAGGAGCTCACGAGTCCCGAGGCTACGGCCCAGATCCTGCCGGGCAGGAGCTTGACGATGAAATCCCTCATGAAAAGCGCCATGGCGGTGTAAGGACCGGAACAGATCCCTTTCGACACGAGCTGAAAGCCGTGCCGGCCGAAGAGGGATTCGATCCCCATGATCGTGTACCTCTGAAAATCGCTGTCCCAGTGATGGGCGCGAATGAACGGGATCTCGATGTAAACCGATCCGCCCGGCTTGATGATGCGGAAGATCTCGCGCACCGTGAGCTCCGGGTCGGTGATGTGCTCGATCACGGACGAGGAAAAGAGAAGATCGACGGAATCGTCGTTGATCGGCATGTCCATGGCGTCGCCGAAGACATCGACCTTTTCGGTGTGGGGCAGGCCGATCCGGAAGAGGTCGGAGTATTTCGAAAAAGCCCTGCGAAAGACCTTTTCGAATCCCGAACCGGTGTTCAGCACGAAATGGTCCGGATCATCGGGGTTGTGTTTCTCCAGGATGTCGTCGATGGCCCTGATCGACTCGGCCGTCCAGATCCGCTCCTCGGGGATTCGGAGCATGCCCAGAATCCGGCCCCGGAAGGTGATTTTCTTTTCCGGCTGCCTGTAGTTCTTCAGATAGGTCTCTCTGATCTCGGATCCCGGTCTCAGGAGGAAGGGGCTTTGGTCGAAGAGGGGGTATTTTTCTTCGCATCCCCGGCAGACCGCTTCGGCATCGCTGTATTGCAGATCCCGGGAGCGGCAAACCGGACAGATCAGAACGGAGCGCAGCTTCTCTTTTCTGGTCATCCTTCACCTTTCTCGACAAACACAAACGCCGCCATTCGCTTGAATATTTTTCCTGTGCCTTCGGCTCAAAACAGCTTATAAGCCTCCGGCCTTTTGTCAATCGCCATGTTCGTCCGAATCATAAGAATCGTTCGGTTTCCATACCGAAATCGATCCGGTTCCTTTATACTTCGGGCTGTTCGACTTTTTTTCGAAGGACGAAAAACGATTGATGAACAGGACATCGCGCGAGCTCGAAAACAGGATCTGCCTCGTCACGGGAAGCGCCCGCAAAGTGGGCGGATCCATGGCCAAGGCCCTGGCCGGGGCCGGGGCGGACGTGGCCGTTCACTATATAAAGAGCAGGGAGCAGGCGCTGAAAACAGCGGCCGCCGTCCGGGCGCTCGGCAGTCGCGCCATTGCGGTGCGGGCCGACGTGACAAGCGAAAGCCGGGTGGGGAAGATGTTCGATATGATCGAGAAGAGGCTCGGCCCGGTGGACATCCTCGTCAACAACGTGGGCGATCTCCTCTTGAAATCCCTCTCGAAGATGAGCCCGGCCGCCTGGCGCGGCGTGATCGACTCCAACCTGAACAGCGCCTTTCTCTGCTGCAGAAGGGCGGTGCCGGGCATGCGGAAACGCTCGTACGGCCGGATCATCAACATGGGATACGGACCGTGCGAAGGATTCGAATCGCGGGGGCGGAGCGGGGCCTACCACATGACCAAGACGGCGCTTCTCGTCTATACCAAGGCGCTGGCCCGCGAAGAGGCCGGATTTGGAATCACGGTCAACATGATCTCGCCCGGAACCCTCTTCTCATCGAGGAACAGGCCGCCCGTCCGCACGATCCCGGCCGGGCGCTACGGCCGGTACGGCGACATCACCAACGCTCTCCTCTTCCTGCTCCGCGCCGAATCGTCGTACATCACGGGAACCAACCTGCTCGTCACCGGAGGGAAAGATGTCTGAAGGGAAAACGACCCCGCTCATTCGTGCGAAACGCCCCGCCCTTCTGCCGGCCGCGTTTCTGCTCTGCGCTCTTCTGCCGGCTTGTTCACTCGTGCTTCCCGATCCGGCCGAGCTCCACAAGATGCCCCTCGTGCGGGCCGAGCGGAGCGGTTTCACGGAAACGACGCGCTACAGGGAAACGCTCGAGTTCCTGCACGTTCTCGAGGAACTGAGCGACCGTGCCCGCGTCGAGCTCTTCGGCGCCACGGCGGAGGGGCGTCCTCTTCCTCTCATCGTTCTCGGGAACCCGCCTCCCGCAGGACCGGACGAGATCGACCGAAACCGCACAACCGTCGTCTTCATCCTGGCCAACATCCACGCGGGCGAAGTGGAGGGAAAGGAAGCGAGCCTCATGCTCGCGCGCGACATCGTCTCGGGACCCCTCTCGTGCCTGCTCGAGAAGACGGTGATCCTCGTGGCGCCCGATTTCAACGCCGATGGGAACGAACGAATCTCGGTCGAGAACCGGCGCTGGCAGGCCGGTCCGTCGGGTGGCGTCGGGGCCCGGGCCAATGCCCAAAACCTCGACCTGAACCGCGATTTCATGAAGATCGAAAGCCCGGAGATGCTTTCCCTTCTGACGGGCGTCATCCTCCGCTGGGATCCCGACCTCCTCGTGGACTGTCACACGACCAACGGCGCGCTTCACAAGGAACCGATCTGCTACGCTCCCTCCCACTCTCCACTCGGCGATCCCGACATTCTCGCTTTCGACAGGGACGTGATGCTCCCCTGGGTCGTTGGTGAAACGCTCGAGCGGGACGGATACCCGGCCATTCCCTACGGGTTCTGGAAAAACCGGGCCGATCCTGAGGAAGGCTGGATCACTTTCGGCCACGAGCCGCGATACGGCACCAATTACTGGGGGTTGAGAAACAGGCACTCCATCCTGATCGAGATCTACGCGTACGCCGATTTCGAGACACGCGTCAAGTCATGCTACGCTTTTCTCCGGTCGATCCTGGATTTTGCCCGCCGGGAGGGCTCCGAGCTGAGGCGGCTCGTGCGCGCGGCCGACGGGGCCGCAGCGGCCGGTCTGGATCGCCCCTTCCACTGGGAATTCGAGGCTACGGCTTTCGAGAAACCGATCACGATCATGGGATACGAACCGACAAGAGAGAGACGGGACCCGAAAAATCCCGGGGTTGAAAAGAACTACACCGTCCCCTTCTATGGATGCTTCAGGCCCGTGGACGCCGGGAAGCCCCTTCCCGAGCAGGGCTGGATCGTCCGCCGCGGATCGGTGAACGTGCTCGACAAGCTTCTCCAGCACGGGATCCGCATCACTGAGATCGGCCGGGACGAAACCACTCACGGCCTCCCGGCCGTCAAAACCGAAGTCTTCACGATCGACGAGATCATACCCGCCGAACACCTCTTCCAGGGGCACTGGAACACCAGGCTCAAAGGCCGGTGGCGGAAAAAGAATATAACCCTCGAAGCCGGGGACTACCTCGTCCCGGCGAAACAGCCCCTCGCCATGCTCGCCGCTTCTCTTCTCGAACCGGAGAGCGGCGACGGGCTCGCTTTCTGGAACTTCATGGACCGCTACATCACGAAGGGAACATTCGATTCCACTCCGGCGCCCTATCCCGTGCTGAGATGGTGAAAACGACAAAAACAAGGGGAGAGAAAAAATGAGAATCGCACCGCGATTTTTGGCCTTCTTTTTATTCGCCGCAGCCTGTGCGGGCACGGCGGATCAACGGGCCGACAAGCCTCTTTTCTCGGAGGGACAATCGGGCTCTTCCGAGCTGAAGTACATGAACGGGATCCCCGTTCTCACTCTCGCGGGCACGCCGTCCGAAATGGGGAAGGCTTACGGCGCACTCGCCGCCGAGCCGGCCAGGATGCTCTGGAAAAAGTTCATCCAGCCGGTCGCCGTCATTTCCGGCGGAACGGAAAAACTCATCGACGGCGCCGGCAAGATGGAACAGCACATCCCCGATCGTTTCCGGAAAGAGCTGAGAGCCATGGCGGATGTATCCGGAATAGACTATAAAAATCTTCTTGCCAGCAACGCCTTTCCCGACATTTACAGGAAGGGAGGGTGCTCCACATTCGCGGCGGCGGGCGAAGCCACGAAGGACGGCAAACCCTTCCTCGCCCGCAATCTCGACTTTTTCGGCATGGGCGTGCTCCAGAAAGCGACGCTCGTCATCGTCTACAGGCCGAAAGGGCGCAAGGCTTTCGTGAGCGTTTCCTGGCCCGGCCTGTCGGGCGTGCTCTCGGGCATGAACAGGGACGGTCTCTGCTGCGCCGTGATGGAAGTACGCGAGGGGAAAGTGACCACCGACGGGATGCCGGCCATCTTTCTCTTCCGCCTCGTCATGGAGGAATGCGCCACGGTCAAGGAAGCGCTCGCCCTGCTGAAAGATGCGAAGAAGACGGCGGGCAACAACCTCATTCTCCTTGACAGGGACGGAAACGCCGCCGTGGCCGAGATCGGGCCCGGACTCTTCAAGGTGCGCAGGTCCAAAAACGATATCCTCTTCTCCACCAACGACCACCGCGCCGGCAAGGAGCCGCCGCCGAGATGCCGCCGCTACAGGAAGTTCGAAGAATTCGCGAAGGAGAGAGGCGAATCGATCGGCGTGGAGGACCTGAAAAAGATCCTGATCAACGTGGATCAGGGGGTGCTGACGGTTCAGTCGATGATCTTCGAGCCCGAAAGCCTGCGCATCCATCTCGCCACGGGAAAGGTTCCGGCCAGCAAGGCCGAGTACAAGGCGCTCGGAGGGGGGACACAATACGTACTCTTACTTAATCAGACAAAAGATCCTCTTTTGTCTGATTAAGTAAGAGTACGTATTGTGTCCCCTATCTGAAAGATGGCGGCCGCCAGGATCCAGGCGATCGTTGTGAGGCCGAAAAACTGGAGAAACGCCCACGACCATTTCCCCGATTCGCGCCGCGTCACCGCCACGGTCGCCATGCATGGCGTTGAGATGAGAAGGAAAACCATGAGGCAGAAAGCCGTGAGAGGGGAGTAGTTCTCGCTGAGAGCCTCGCGCAGGGTCTCCGATTCCTCGTCCGTTTCGCCGAGTGAGAAAATGATGCCCATCTGGGCCACGAAAACCTCCTTGGCGGCAAAGGCGCCGAGAAGGGCCGTTCCGATCTTCCAGTCGAATCCCATGGGCGCGATAACGGGCTCCAGGGCATGGCCGATCCGGCCCGCAAAGGACTGCTCCAAAGCAGCGGCAGCCGCCGCAGGGGCGCCGGCCCCTTCCGGAGCCTCTGTCTGCGGAAAGGTGGACAGCGCCCAGAGAATGATCGAGATCCCGAGAATGACGGTGCCCGCTTTCCTCAGGTAGAGCCACCCCCTCTCCCACATCTTCTCGAGCACGGCTTTCGTCGTGGGCAGGCGGTAGGGAGGAAGCTCCATAACGAAGGGAGCTTCCTCGCCGGCGAGAAGGGTGGAGCGCAGAACCTTGGCGAGCAGGGCGGCCAGAACGATTCCGAGGAGGTAGACGATCCACAGAATAGGCGCCCTCCATTGTTCCGAGAAAAATGCCGGAATGAGGAGCATGTAGATCGGCAGGCGCGCCCCGCACGACATGAGGGGAAGCACGAGCATGGTGGTGAGGCGGTCGCGCTCGTTTTCGAGGGTTCGCGTCGCCATGATCCCGGGGATGCTGCACCCGAACCCGGTCATCATGGGAATGAAGCTCTTGCCGTGAAGGCCGAAGCGGTGAAGGAGGTTGTCCATGAGAAAAGCGGCCCGCGCCATGTATCCCGTGTCCTCGAAAAATGCGAGGCCGAGAAAGAGGAGCAGAATGTTGGGCAGAAAGACAAGCACCCCCCCCACTCCGCCGATGATGCCGTCCACGACGAGCGATCGAACGAGAGATTCCGAGCCCGCCGGCCAGAGCCCGCCGACCCATTCCCCGAGATGCCCGAACCCGCTTTCGAGCCAGCCCATGGGAAAGTCCCCCACCGTGAAGGTGAGCCAGAAGAGAAGGTACATGGCCAACAAGAAGAAAGGGAGGCCCAGCCCTTTATGGCAGAGGATCTCGTCGATCCCGTCGGAAACCTTTCGCGCGTCGGCGCGCAGGCCCGAAACCCGCGTTTCGCGAAGGAGCCCGGCGGCAAAACCGTACCGGGCGTCGGCGATGTAGATACCGGGATGCTGGCCCGTCTCATCGGCCAGGCCGCCCGCTTCGGCCTGGGCCGCTGCGATCACGGCCTCCTGGTCGTCACAATTCTGCCGGATCCAGCCTATCATCTCGAGATCGCCTTCGAGGAGTTTGATGGCCAGCCACCGTGTGGGAGGGCGGAAAATGGAACGCCATTTCGCCCGGGCGAGAAGCGGCTCCAGCGTGGTGATTGCCCTGCCGATGCGTTCACCGAGAACGAGCCGGTCGGGATCGGCCGGGTTCGACACCGCACCCGCCACGGCCGCCTTGAGCTCGGCCATGCCGACTCCCCTGTGACCGATCGTCTCGACAACGGGAAAGCCGAGAAGGCGTTCCATCTGGCCGGTGTCGATCTTCTGCCCCCCTTTCCGCGCCTCATCGGTCATGTTGAGACAGAGAACGGGATTGGCGCCCATTTCCATCACCTGAACGAGGAGATAGAGATTTCGCTCCAGGTTCGTGGAATCGACAACCACCACGGCGACATCGGGCGGCGGGTTCATGATCTCGCGCCGGGCGATCCGCTCTTCGGGCGAATAGCAAGTCAGAGAATAGGTCCCGGGAAGATCGAAGACAGCATAGTCGGTCCCTTCGTGGCTGAACGAGCCCTCTTTCTTTTCTACCGTCACACCGGGATAGTTGCCCACGTTCCGCCGGGAACCGGTCAGGGCGTTGAAGATCGATGTTTTTCCAGAGTTCGGGTTTCCGGCCAGCACGATGCGGCGAACGGCCGGTGCGTCAATGCTTTTCATCTTGCTCCTCAAAGGAGAGCGGTTCCACGTCAATGCCGCGGGCTTCTTCCTTGCGCAGGGAGAGCTGGAATCCCTTCAGCCTGATCCAGATCGGATTGCCCCCCGGTGCTTTTCTTTCCACAAAGACATGAGTATTGGGCAGCATGCCCATGTCGATGAGCCGCTGTCTGATCGCTCCCTTGCCCGTGATCTGGACGATCATGCACTCCTGTCCCGGATCGATCCGATCGAGCGTGGCGAGGCCGATCCTTTTCCTTCTCCGGCCCCGTTTTCCGCTGAACTCACAGATCTCGTCGCACTCGGGAATCTCGGGATTGACAACGGAACATTTGTGGAAGGTTTCGAGAAACCCGTTCGATGATTTGGGACAGCGGTTGAGAAACTCGAAAAAACGAACCAGCCTCTCCGTCGACTCGTCGGAGAGGTGGTGTTCGATGGAGCAAGCGTCGTTTTCGGCATTCCCCGATGAAACACCGAGAACATCGCTCAGAAACTTGACGAGCAGATCGTGCCGGGCCATCGTTTTCCGGGCCAGCTTTTCACCTTTTTCGGTGAGCTCGATGAATTCCCTCTGGCGGTATACGATATAGCCAAGGTCATCGAGGCGATGCATGGCCGGCGTCACCGAGGACATCTTCACATCCCGGGCCGCGGCGATGTCCTTGACACGCGCCACTTTCCGGTCGCGAATGAGGATGTATATCGTCTCCAGATAATCTTCCAGACTTCGAGTCAGGAGACTTGGCTCGACCTTATCCATAACGACCTCTCAAATATAGACAGACGAATCTATCTATTGTAAGCCTCTCTTTTAGACTGTCAATGTAAAGACTGGAATATCGAGAAGTTCCAGTGGTATTCTATCGTAGAGCATTTTGGCAATTCAGGAGTCTCGAGATGACGAAAAGCATCCTCGTTGGTGTCGATGGATCGGATTACAGCCGCAAAGCGATCGAGGTGGCGGTCAAAATGGCCAAAGTATCGGGCGCGTGCCTCTATGGAATAGGAATCGTGGACACTCCCACGATCTTTAGGGGATCTCCCGGCTCTCTGGCCGGATTCAAACTGAAGGAGAAAGCGGACCAAGCCCAGTACAAGAAGGCCAAAAAGGAAGTCCGGGCTTTCCTCGCCGAGTTCCAGGACACATGCGTCAATGAGAACATCTGCGGCCGGGTCCTCCAGGAAGAGGGATCGCCTCTCGAAGAAATACTGCGCGAGGCGATCGGATTCGACGTCATCATGCTGGGACAGAAGGTCTACTTCGAATTCGAAGGAGAGGAAGGCCCGAGCAACATCCTGACGCACCTGTTGAAAGACACCCCCCGTCCGGTCTTCGTCGTTCCGAAAGAGGTCCGTTACTCCTATGAAAAACCCGCGCTCATGGCGCTCGACGGATCCGTCCCGTCTTACAAGGCGCTGCAGCTCTATGTGCTCCTCTGCCAGGACAACATCCGCGACATCCATCTCATCACGATAGACGATGACCGCAAACACGCCGAAGCGATCCAGAACCGTGCCAGGGATTACTGCAATCAATACAACATGCGCATCCATCAGGTTGTTCGCAAGGGAAAGGCCGGACCGGAAATACTCGATTACGCCCGTGATATCGACGCGGGGAGAATCATCTTGGGCGCCTACGGAGTGACGGGCCTGAAAAAACTCTTCTTCGGCTCACTCACCACGCGCATGCTGAAGAAGAGCGACAGACTTCTTTTTCTCTACCACTGAAATGCCGGAAAAATCCGGTTCGGCAATTGCTGCGATATATTGGACATTTCACAAAAAACCCCCTTGATTTTCTGGAAAGAGTCGGTATTGGAGGGGTTTTGAACACCTGTTTTTACACTTTGATTCGCAAACCGGATAGAGAGACGAGAGGTACTTACATGGCTCACAAGATCAACGACGAATGCATCGCCTGCGGCGCTTGTGAAGAAGAATGCCCCGAAGAAGCGATCGCCGAAGGCGATCCTATTTTTATTATCGACGCGGGAAAATGCACCGACTGCGGAAGCTGCGTGGAAGTCTGCCCTTCAGAAGCGATCGACGCTCCTGAAGAATAAAACGAAGCTCGATCCATAACCGGAGCGGAGTATGCCTCGCGGCGGATTCTGTTCCGGTTTTTTTTGGCCCGAGCCAAGGAACGAGAATACTGAATGAACAAAAAGGCCGACTCCTCTTCCTGGTCGCGGCCAAAGAAAATCGGCCTTTTCACGGGTCCCGCTCTTTTCGCCCTCTTTATGCTTTTCGGAAATCCCGGCCCGGCCACGGCCATGGCGGCGTCCACCCTCTGGATCGCCTGCTGGTGGATCTTTGAATCGATCCCCATACCGGCCACGTCCCTCCTTCCACTCGTTCTCTTCCCCCTTGCGGGCATCATGCCGGCCAAAGCCGTCGCACCGCATTACATGAATTCGCACATCTTTCTCTTCATGGGGGGATTCATCCTCGCCCTCGCCATAGAGAGATGGAACCTCCACCGCCGCATCGCGCTCAACGTGATCTCCCTCGTGGGAGACCGGCCGCGGCGCATCGTCTTCGGATTCATGGCGGCCACGGCCTTTCTGTCGATGTGGATCTCCAACACGGCCACGGCCATGCTCATGCTCCCCATCGCGCTCTCCGTGACGAAACAGACGGCGCGTGCAGAAGCCGGCCCTGATAAAGAAAAAAAACGAGGGGGACGCTTCGGCCTCGCGCTCATGCTCGGCATCGCTTACAGCGCCAGCATCGGCGGGATCGGCACGCTCGTGGGGACGCCGCCCAACATCGTTTTCAGCCGCGTCTTCACCCAGACCTTTCCCGACGGACCCGAGATCTCCTTTGCCCGGTGGTGCCTCGTGGGGATTCCCTTTGCAGCGGTTTTTCTCGTCATCGCCTGGGCCTTTCTGGTCTTTGTCGCCTGCCCGCTCCGAAAAACGGGGGAAAAGAACGATACCGTCCGCGAAGAGCTCCGAAAGCTCGGCCCCATGTCGCCGCCTGAGAAGAGGGTGCTTTTCGTCTTTGCGGCCACGGCGCTCCTCTGGTTTCTCCGCCGCGACATCGAGCTGGGCGCGTTCGTTCTTCCCGGATGGTCGAGCCTCCTCGGGCTCGAAAGCCTGGTCGACGACGGGACCGTGGCGATCTCCATGGCACTCCTCCTCTTTCTCCTCCCGGCCGGAAAGGAGAACAAGAGGCTCATGAACTGGGAAACGGCCGTCCGCCTTCCCTGGGGGATCCTCCTCCTCTTCGGGGGCGGTTTCGCCATCGCCGCCGGCATGCAGGATTCGGGGCTCTCCGAATGGCTCAGCTCCCATTTCCATCTCCTCAAGGGCGCGCCCGAATGGATCCTGATCCTGGCCGTATCCCTTCTCCTCACATTTCTCACGGAGATCACGTCCAACACGGCTACGACGAACATGATCCTACCGATCCTGGCCGCCGTGGCCGTCACTCTCGAAGTCGATCCCCTTCTCATCATGATCCCGGCCACCATATCGGCGTCGTGCGCCTTCATGCTCCCCGTGGCCACGCCGCCGAACGCCATTGTCTTCGGCTCGGGGCTCGTCCCGATCAGGACGATGGCGCGCTTCGGAATCGCCATGAACCTGATCGGCGCCGTGCTCGTGCTTCTCACGGTGAAGGTTCTGGCGAAGAGCGTCTTCGGAATCGGTTGATCCGATTCTGTTTCCATTTCCTCTTCCCGACTGTATTCTTGACTTCCGGAGGACAGCCCGATGACGAAACGGAAAAGCCCGGTTGACCGGCCTTTCGCAGGGATCCCATCTTCCGCATCGGTCGTCCTTATCGCGGCCCTTCTCTCTCTCTTCTCCTGCACGAACAACGAGACGCCGCCGGCCGAGCCGGCCGATACTCCTCCCCGTCGCACCGGCGCCTTCTGGAACGAACGCTCGGAAGAACGGGACGAGATGGTCTCGCGCCAGATCGAATCGCGCGGCGTTTCCGACCCGCTCGTTCTCGATGCGATGCGCGCTGTGCCGCGCCATCTCTTCGTCCCCGAGCCTTACAAGGGTCGGGCTTACGTCGACAGCCCCCTTCCCATCGGAGAGAGGCAGACCATCTCCCAGCCCTACATCGTGGCCCTCATGACCGAGCTGATGCTGCTCGAAGGGGACGAGAAGGTTCTCGAAGTGGGAACCGGATCGGGGTACCAGGCCGCCGTGCTCGCCGAGCTGGGGGTGGAGGTCTTCTCGATCGAGATCGTCGAGAGCCTCGCCGAGCGCTCGAAGAAGCTTCTCGACGCCATGGGATACGGCAACATCGCGGTCCGGTGCGGGGATGGTTACAGGGGATGGCCCGAGCAGGCCCCTTTCGACGCGATCATGGTCACGGCCGCGCCCGATCACATTCCGGAGCCACTCCTTGAACAGCTCAAAAAGGGCGGCAGGCTCGTTATTCCCGTGGGCGGATTCAACCAGGACCTGGTCCGGATCACGCGAAGGGGAGACAGCTTCGAGCGGGAACTGATCATCCCCGTCCGTTTTGTGCCCATGACGGGCGAGGCGGAGACCAAGTGATCCCTCCTATCGAATCAGAAAGAATTGTCACGGCCCCGGGCGGCCTGTATAATCAAATGTGACGACCCTGCGCGCCGTCTGGACCGGAGGCGCTGCGGAGCGGGCTCTTTCCCGGCTCTCCCCGCATCCCCTCCACAACAGAGAGAGATTCCATGCTTCTTCGCGAGCTGAACGAAGAACGCGAGCACAAGGAGCTCGCCTCGTACGCGCTGAAATCGTCGGACAGCCGGGGCCGCGTTTACAAAGAAGAGGACGACCGGTTCAGAACGATCTACCTGCGGGACAGGGACCGCATCATCCATTCGGCGGCGTTCAGGCGGCTCGAATACAAAACCCAGGTCTTTATCCACAACGAGGGAGATTATTACAGAACACGCCTCACACACACACTCGAAGTGGCCCAGATCGCGCGGTCCGTGGCTTACACGCTGCGCTTCAACGAGGGGTTCGTCGAAGCCCTCGCCCTGGCCCATGACCTCGGCCACCCCCCCTTCGGCCACACGGGCGAAGCCGTGCTCGACCGCCTGATGAAGAGCCACGGCGGGTTCGAGCACAACCGGCAGGCCCTCCGGGCCGTGGACACGCTCGAAAACAAATACCCCAACTTCGCGGGCCTCAACCTGTCCCACGAGATACGGGAAGCCGTTCTCAAGTACGGACCCGGCGAGGAGAACGTCTGCTGCGACGGCTTCCAACTCGGCCTTCTCCCTTTTCTCGAGGCCCGGATCGTGAACATCTCGGACCGGATCGCATACCAGCATCACGACCTCGACGACGGACTCAAGGCCAACATCCTGCAGGAGGACGATCTGGCTCAAACCGGGCTCTGGCGGGAAGCGTCCGATCATGTCCGCCGGATCCGTCCCGATCTGCCTCTCCGTATCCGGCAGCTTCAGGTTGTCAACAAGGTCGTCAAGATATTGATCTCCGATCTCATTGAACACTCTCACAATGCGATCGAGCCTTTCGATGGAAAGGACGCCGTCGCCATGAGAAAGATAAAAAAGGACGTTATGGGATTCTCGTCCGAGACCGCCGTCCGGGTCGACGAGCTCCAGAAATTCCTCAACGAGAAATTCTACGATCACCACAGGCTGGCACGGGTCCGAAAGCGGGCCGAGCTCAACCTGAAGAAGCTTTTCCACGTCTACCTGGACAACATCAAGATGCTTCCCGAGGATTTCAGAAAGATCTCGGAAAAGGACGGGCCCGAGCGCGCCGTCTGCGATTACATCGCCGGGATGACCGATCGATATGCGCTCGACGAATGGAAACGCTACACAACCTGAATCATCCGTGGAGAAATTGCATCGTGGCCGGAAACGAAACCGACAGGTTCGGTCAAGGCAACGTCGAGAGCCTGGGTGAATTCGAAGAAATACTGGGATACACATTCAAGTCGAAGAAACTGCTCCTCGAAGTTTTGACTCATTCCTCCGCCAAGGACGACATCCACCCTTCGAACGAACGGCTGGAATTCCTGGGCGACTCCGTCCTCGGAATGGTCATCTCGGAGCACCTTTTTAAAGCGATGAAGAATTTCGACGAAGGAGAAATGACCATTATCAAATCGATCGTGGTCAGCCGGTCCTCCCTCTTGAAGATCGCCAAGGCGATCGGGATCAAGGACTATCTCGTTGTCGGCAAGGGATTCCGGCGTAAACGCTCGCTCCCCATGTCCCTTGTAGCGAATTCGGTGGAATCCCTCATCGGCGCCCTCTTCCTGGACAGCGGGATCCGTTTGAGCAGGAATTTTATCCTGCAGCACTTCGGGGGGGTGCTGGAGAGCGCACTCAAGAGCCGGCGAAACCTCAACTACAAGTCCCGTCTTCAGTACTATTCACAGAAGAAGTTCGGCCTCACTCCCCACTACAAGCTCGTCACGCAAGACGGCCCCGACCACAAGAAGACCTTTACGCTTCGCGCCGTGGTGGGAAAGATGGTTCTCCCGCCGGGGAAGGGAAACACCAAAAAGGAAGCCAGCCAGAAAGCGGCGCGCGAAGCTCTGAAAATCCTGCAGGAGGAATATGGAACGCTTCCCAATCCCGACCGTTGAGAAGGATAAGCTCCGGGAGGTCGTGAAGGGGTTCGGGAAAGTAGCACCATCCGTGATCAGCGGCCTCTGGGGTTCGTCGGCGGCATTGATAACAGCCGAAGCCGCCCGCCTCGCGGCCGAAGCCGCCCCCACGATCATTGTCATCACACCCGACGAAAGGGATGCCGCCTTCTTCCGCGACGACGTCGAGTTTTTCCTGGGATGCAGCGTCCCTCTCTACCCTGCCTTTGATCCTCGCACGGCTTCGGAAGCGGAATCACGTTTCGTTTTTTCGGAACGCCTCTCGATTCTGACCCGGATCTCGCCGGCTGCCCGGACGGCTCTGTCGGCCGGGAAGCCGAAGTCGGCGGCCGGGAAGCCTCGCGTGGTTGTCATGCCTGTTTCGGCCCTCCTCGATCCTGTTCCGGCGCCCGTTCGCGATCCGGGCCGGTTTTTCCTCCGCTTCTTTTCAGGAATGTCGCTGGCGCCTGAAGAGATCGGAAATAGGCTCGACAGAGCCGGATTCCAGGCCTCGCCCATGGTGACCGTGCCGGGAGAGTTTTCCATCCGCGGCGACATCATCGACATTTATCCCATGGCAACGGCTCGACCGGTCCGCCTCGAGTTCCTCGACAACGAGGTGGAATCGATTCGCGAAATCGATCCGGAAAACCAGCGCTCTGTGACGCTTCTCGATCGGTACGATCTTTTTCTGGCCGGCCTGGGGGACGAGACAAAATCCTCCCCCACTCACCACATCCCGAAAGAGATCCCCGTCCTTGTCAGAGAACCGGACGAAGTGAACGCCCGCCTCCGGGCATACAGCCGGGAGCTCAAGATACCCGATGAGCTCAAGACCGCGGCCGCGAGGTTCATCGAAGAGCGGCCGGCGGCCGGCCTCGTCGGGCTCTCGAACAGCAAGGACAAAATCAATTACAGGGTTCTCTCCGCCCAGGGCGTGGGACTGAAATCAAAAATAACGGGCAGGACCATGCCGGACCTGAACGCGTCGATCAAGAACTTCCTCGAAAGGTGCCGCCGCGTGCGCATTCTCTGCCAGGTCGAAGCGGAGGCCGAGCGTTTCCGCGCCGTTCTGAAAGAACAGGGAATCAGCCCCGGGCGCCGGGTGCGCGTCGAAGTGGGCCGTGTCGCCGAAGGGTTTCAGTTCCCCGAGCTCGGACTCTGTGTGGTCAATCACCACGAGCTCATGCGGCGCCTTCCCGTAAGGCGGGCCAAAAGAAAAGGCCGCGGGAGGGCGCGCGCGCTCGAGTCCTTTCGGGAGCTGAACAACGGGGATTACGTTGTCCACCTCGTTCACGGGATCGCCCGATACGAGGGTTTGACGCGGATGGAGCGCGAGTCGGGCGGAGAGGAGGACTTTCTCGTTCTTGTTTTCAAGAACGATGTGCTTCTCTATGTCCCGGCATCGAAGATCCATCTCGTTCACCGTTATGTGGGCGGCGGGGAAGGGGCGCCGTCCCTCGACCTTCTGGGAGGATCGGCCTGGACAAAGCGGCGTATGAAAGTCCAGGGCATGCTCCGGGACCTGGCAGCCGACCTCCTCGAAACACAGGCCGTGCGGTCCGAGGAGAGAGGGTTCGCCTTTCATCTCGACGACGACCTCCAGGTTCTGTTCGACGCTTCTTTTCCATACGAAGATACGGAAGACCAGATCACGGCCATGTCGGCTCTCAAATCGGATCAGGAGAGCCGGAAGCCCATGGACCGGCTTCTCTGCGGAGACGTGGGATTCGGCAAGACGGAGCTGGCCATTCGCGCCGCATTCAAATCGGTTCTTTCGGGAAAGCAGACGGCCGTTCTCGTGCCCACGACCATTCTGGCCGAGCAGCACTTCGAGACCTTCAGGACCCGCCTCGCCGACTACCCCGTCACCGTGGAGGTGCTGAGCCGTTTCAGGAGCCGGAAAGAGCAGAACGATGTGGCGAGCGCCGTGCGCGAAGGCCGGGTCGACATCCTGATCGGAACGCACAGGATTCTGTCGTCCGACGTGGGATTCAAGGACCTGGGTCTTCTCGTCATCGACGAGGAGCAGCGCTTCGGCGTCCGCCACAAGGAGCGCCTGAAGAGCATGAAGAGAACCGTGGACGTGCTGACCATGACGGCCACGCCGATCCCGAGGACCCTTCACATGGCCCTCGTGGGGATCCGCGACATATCGAGCCTGGAAACACCGCCCGAGGGGCGCATGCCGATCCACACACAGGTGAACGTGAAGGGCGACAGCCTGCTTAGGCGCGCCCTTCTCCTCGAAGTGAGCCGGGGCGGCCAGGTTTTCTTTCTTCACAACCGCGTGGAATCGATCGCGGCGGAAACGCAAAAACTGAGCGCCCTCGTGCCGTCGGTCCGGATCGCATTCGCCCACGGCCGGATGCGCGAGAGGGAGCTCCAGGGGGTGATCAGGCGCTTCGTCCGCCGCGAGATCGACGTTCTCGTCTGCACGACCATTATCGAATCCGGAATCGACATGCCCCAGGTGAATACGATCATCATCGACCGCGCCGACACCTTCGGGCTGGCCGACCTGCACCAGCTGCGCGGCCGGGTGGGCCGCGGAAGCGTTCGCGCCTATTGTTACCTGCTCATTCCCTACAAAAGAATTCCCGGCATTGCCCTGCGCCGGCTGAAGGCGATCGAGGAGCTCTCCCATCTCGGCGCGGGATACGACATCGCGCTCAAAGATCTCGAGATCCGCGGTGCCGGAAACATCCTGGGAGCAGAGCAGCACGGCCACATCGCAGCCGTTGGCTACGACCTCTACTGCAGGCTGCTCAAGAAGACGGTTCTCAAGATGAAGGAGGAGGCGACCGGATCGGAGCGCGCCGGAAAAACACGCGGCGCCGAGCCCGAGGACGTGGATCTCGATATCCATGTCAAAGCCTTTCTTCCCGCCGAATTCATACCCTACGAGGGCATCCGGATGGAAATCCTCCGCAGGCTCTCGCTGTGCAAATCAGCCGGCGAGTTCGACGGGATGGAAGAGGAATTGAAGGATCGTTTCGGCCGGATCCCGGCCGAAGCGAGCCGGCTCATCGACCTCTTCCGGGTGAGACGCCTCATGGCCGCCAACGGGATCAGGCGCCTCACACGAGCCGGCCGGAGCCGGGAATTGGTCGTCGATCTTTTCGACACAAGGAGGTTCGACAAGAGGAAACCTTTCGGCGGCAGGAAAGTCAACAGGGTCTCCCCGTCACGGGTTGTGCTTGTTCTCCCTAAAAACGCTTTGGCCGGGAATGACTTGCTTCTGTACCTGAAATCGCGTTTGATGGTTCGCGAGGCCCTATTATAATCTAAGGTTTTACGAAACAACGATCCCATGGCTCTGAAAAAGATCAGCCTTCTTTTTGTCTTCTGTCTGGTGCTCGCTCCCGGAGCTTTTGCAGGAGAAGACGAACCCCCGTCGAGCCCCGCGGCAGACAAGCGAAGCGAGATCGCCGCCTGCGTGATGGGGCGAATCATCACAATCTATGAAGTGGAAAATCGGGTCGTCATGGTCAAAGAGAAATTCCCCGACGAGCCGCAGGACATTCTTTTCCACCATATACGCGCCCAGATCGCGGAGCGGATTCTCATCATCGAGACGGCGAAAAAGTACGCCATGGATGTAACGGACGATGACGTGGTCCGGTTCTACACCGACCGAGAGATTGATGAAAAAAAAGTCAGGAACAACATGGAGGCGTACCGGGAAGAATTCCTCTATCGGCAGTACTTGTGGGGACGCATGGGATACAACACCGGCCTGAAAGGCATCGTCCCCGACATGCTGTCTTCCATCCGCGTCACACCCGCCGAGATCAGAAGCTACTACCGCATTTACAAGGACCGGTTCGTCACCGAGGAAGAAATTCTCCTCGAGTGGATCCAGATCCCGACAAGATCCTTCCCCAACCGCGAGGAGCTCGAAGAAAAGCTCGCCCAATGCCGGGGCTCTCTGCAGAAAACCGGATCCGACATGGAGGAACTCGCGCTGAATTGGCCCGGATCGCTCTACAAAAAGAAAAATATCTCCGGGAAGAAGAGCGGAGATTTGATCCCGGCTATCGCCGAATTCGCCAAGGAAGCAAAAGAGGGAGACGTGAGCGAAGCGATCGTTCTGGAGGGGTCGAGAATCATTGTCCGCCTCATCGAGAGAGAGGAGGGCCGAGCAGAGCCCTTCGACAAGATCCAGGAAAAAGTGGCCGGCATTCTGAGACAAGCCAAGGAAGAGAGGGCGGAAACGGCCATCGTCAGGGAGCTCATCAGCCGCAACCGCGAAGCCTACTCGCCGCCCGATCTCTTCCTCCCCTATTCATCGAAGAAGAATCAAAAGACCCGGACCGATTGAGGATTGAAGTGACCCGCAAAACAGTCATCGTCCTGAGCCTGGCCGGTTTCAGCCCGTCCCTGCTGAATTCGGGCTTTTGTCCCCGCATCGAATCGTTCGCAAACCGATCGGGATTCAAGACGATAAAGCCCGTCCTTCCCGCCCTGACCCTTTCCATGCAGGCCACGCTCACGACGGGAGCTTTACCCGCCGGGCACGGCATCGTGGGGAACGGTTTTTTCGACAGGACCCAGATGGAACAGAGGTTCTGGTCCGCTTCTTCCGGGCTGCTCGAACGCCCCAGGATCTGGGACGATGTCAAGGACCTGCGCGTGGCCGCCCTCTTCTGGTGGAACTTCCTCGGCGCCGATCTCGACGTTTACATGAATGTCGCCCCTTTTCACATGGCCGATGGAAAAACCGTTCCCGCCTGTTATTCCCGGCCGGACGACCTGTACCCGCGGCTGGAAAAGAAGCTCGGGCCCTTTCCCCTGCACCGCTTCTGGGGGCCGGCCGTCTCGATCGAATCCTCCAAGTGGATCCTCGACGCCACCCTCGATGCGGCCGAGACTTTTTCGCCCGACCTGCTCCTCAGTTATATCCCGCACATGGATTACTCCCTGCAGCGATCCGGGCCGGATTCAAAAGAAGCCAACGGCCACCTGGCCGAGCTCGACGAGCTTCTCGCCCCCCTCCTGGAACGGGCGGGGGATTTCCATCTCGTGCTCCTGTCCGAATACGGCATCGGCCCGGTCTCACAAGCGGTCTCGCCGAACCGATTTCTCAAGGAGGCCGGGCTCTTCCATGTTCGGCGTCTGGGAGAGCGGGAATATCCCGACCCGGCAGGTTCGCGCGCCTTTGCGGTCTGCGACCACCAGATCGCCCACATCTACGCGGCCGATCGGGCCGACAGGGAAAAAACCGCCGCCCGACTGGAAGGACTCGACGGCATCGCAGCGGTTCTCGACAGGGAGGGTCTGAAAAAAGCCGGCCTCGACCACGCCCGCTCGGGCGATCTCGTCGCCCTGGCGGAAGAGAACGCCTGGTTCGAACACTCCTGGTGGGAGAGCGAGGAGGCGGCGCCCGACTATGCATTCACCGTGGATATCCACCGGAAAATAGGATATGACCCTTTGGAGCTGATTTTCGACCCGATCAAGAAGAGGCTGGCTTCCGATCCCAAGCTGATCCGGGGTTCCCACGGCCTCGTCCCGGAAACGAGCGCTCACTCCCCACTGATCATTACCCCATTTCTTAAAAAGTATTACAAAGAGAGCCTCCCAGAGATCCCGGCCGTCGACGTGGCCGGTCTTTTACTGAAAGTGCTTGATCATACATAAAGAGAGGAATAAAATCCTTATTTGGGTGAACCTCTGTTTCCTTGAATCGTTCCCAAGATAAAGACTTGCGGAAACAGCGGCGGGTTTCGACAAGCGCGGCCCGCGGACTCTGAAACAAACCTTTTTACGAGGCGATATTGATGTCTGAATTCGAAGAACAAGACCAACAGCTCGTATTCTCTAAAGCAGCCCAGTTCCAGGAAAGCGAAAGCTTCCAGGACGTCATGAGGGATTGGCTCAAGCAAGCCCCCTGGTTTGCCGTGTCGATCGTCATCCATGCCGTGATCGCTCTTGTTCTCATTAACATTCCGTGGCTCACCCTGAACACCGACGAGAACAAGATCATCCAGGCCTCTTACGATCCCGACGAAGTCGAGCCTCTCACCGAGGAAGAGATCGAGGAAGAAGAAGAAAAGATCGAAGAAATCGAAGAGGTGATCGAAGATCCCGAGGTGACCGACGAGCTGATTGAAGAAGAGTTGATCGAGGAAGACCAGACGCCGATCGACGCACCCTTTGAAGGCAAGAGCGTGAACGTTTTGATGGGTATGGGCGGCGGTGCCGGCGGCCGGTTCGGCGGGAAATATCGGAAAAGG
>CAZWHE010000030.1:0-30273 GCA_964633825.1 uncultured Phycisphaerales bacterium
CTGTTCTTGGGGGACTTTGGCACCGCTCAGGCCGGCCAACGACACGAATAGAAGGGGAAGGAAAAGAAGGAAAAACCGCGTTTTCATTTGATGCCTCCTTGTACCGGCTTCACCGGCGTACAAAACACATCCTATGAACGCGCCGATTCCTTACTCTTTTTCTTCGTCGCTCTCGCCATTGATCATCATATATTTGTATGCAATATAGTAGGTGATTCCCAGGGCCAGGGCAAAGGAATACTTTCTGACGACTAAAGAGCTTCCGATAAGGCCGTCCAGGACAAAATATGAAATGTCGATTATTATCGCTGATATACAAATTACCGATGAAAAAAGTATAAACGCATAAATCATAGGGTGTGCTTGTGCAAAAGCCCTGTTCCTCTTGCTTCGTTCGGATTCATACCGGGACGAGACTTTTATCCTGGGAATGATCCCTTTTTTAATCAATAAAACGAAAAGCAAGGGGATCCCGACACATCACAAAGCAAATATTATTGCTTCCAACAGCCAGTCTATTTCATCCATGGTTGCCCTCGTTGCATCGAAGAGCCCGTCTTCAATGGGGCGCCATTACAGGGAGCGCGGCCAAAGCCAGCCGAAGGTGCCCGCTGTGACAAGGCCGTAAACCACGCCGTCGAAGATGAGCTTGAACGTGATGAACCAGTTCTGGCCCTTCCAGATCGCGTTGGGGACCTGGGAGAGGGCATAGCCGAGGATCGCAACGGCGCCGGTTACGCGGAAGACAGTCAGGTATTCCGCGCCGCGGCCCAGGCCGAGCCACGAGACATAGCCCGTGAAAATGCCGATAACAACGATGTAAAGAAACCAGAGGAAGAGGCTTCGCCCCATATCGCACGGGCCGGGCGGCTTGATCGTCATGAAACCCACGGGACCCTGCTTGTACTTCTCGGTCATCTCGGGCGTGCACATCTCTTTCATCGAGCCCGCGCAGGGAAACATGTACTCGCCGGGCCGGACTCCCTGTTTCCTCAACTCCCCGAGCAGCTTCTCTTCATTGGGAAGCTTTTGGCAGTCCTTTTTGTGAATGGGAAGCACCATGTGGATGATGGCGCTCACAACAAAGACTAAGAGAGTCGACAGCAGAATGGGCAGCCAAAGTTCCACCAAGAATTCCATTCAACACCTCCTTTTCATCTCAACAATGAATCACTTTTCCTTGCCTTGCCCGGCGCACCGTTTCTTGTTTTGTTCAAACGGTTCCCGGCGAGCTCGGCAACCGGTTCTTTATTATTAATCCGCTCGAAGAAGCGGTCAAATGAGATTATTGCATGTCGTCCTCCGCCGGTTCGGATGGAGGCGGAACGAGCCCGCGCTCTTCCAGGTACGTCGCGAGCTCCAATGCCGCCAGCTCGTGCCCCTGGGCGTTCCAGTGCCGGTCCAGCTCGTGATAGAGACGCGCCCCCTCCCGATCGGCTGCGCGAAAAGCGGGCGACAGATCGAGAACCGATATTCCGTGGTCAGCGGCTGATGCGGCGAGTTTTCTCCCCGGTTCCGCAAAATCGAGCTCGAGCCCCGGGCAGCTTTCGATCACGGCCGCGCGGTACGATCCAACGGCCTGAACCTTCGACGGCACGACGAGAAGCACGAAGCCGGCGCCGAGCGCCTCGGTAAAATCCCGCGCGTGCACGATGATTCTTTCCGTGATGTGCCGGCCTTCATCCCACATCCTTCGATATTCCGCATGGGAGAAAAGATCCAGGCCGCTCGGGGGATCGAACTTCGTCAAAAAAGGACCGTAGAGGATATTGGGATCATAGGAAGGCCTTGACTGCGGCGTCACGGCGCTCTTGAGCCGAAGGAAGCCGAGGACGATTGCCGTTCGCAGCAAATAACTCTTCTCCGCCCGGCCCATTGTTTCGGCCCACTGTTTCGACCGTTCGAAATCAGGCGGTGTGAAGACAAGTTTTTCTTCTGCAGCATCAGCGCGCGCGTAGGGCCGCCCGAACGTTTTGATGCCCTCTTCCTTCCAAAGCGCTTTTTCGAGCTCTTGCGAATTGTTCCTCACGTCGTTTGTCTGGAGAAAAGCCAGTACGACCAGGTCGGGCTCGAACTTGACCCCCTCTTCTCTCAGCAGGAGGAATTCCTGAGCGGTCCCATACCCCCCGACGCCCATGTTGACCACTTCGACGCCCCTCCCGGCCAGCGCCCGCTCGAGGCGGCGGGGCAGCGACTCTTCCAGCTCGACCTGGTAGGCCTCCATGAAGGAGTCGCCCAGAACCAGGATGCGAAACACCCCCGGCACGGGCCGGTATTCGTGCTCCACGTCGCGAAACCCCTTGGAATTCGTCTTGACCTCGACCGTATAGTCCGGCTTGTGGACGAGGATCGATGCGTCGGGTGAGAGGCTCCACCCCAGAACGGGATGGGGCCGCCTCAGCCCCGCCTCGGTCTTGGGAAGAGAAAAAGATTTGAAGAAACAGAGCCTCAGCGCCAGCTCGGCCGTTGTGAGCGCAAACAGGGAAGAAAGAAAAAGAAGCGATATCTTAACGGCCCAGTTGCGGATTCGTCCTTTTTCGGTCAATTGCTCTCGCAGCATTCGTTGTTTTGAATCGCCTCGTTTTCCCGCCGGGTCAAACCTAACGCTGTTTTCACGATCTCCTAACAATTTCTTAACAGAAATGCAGTAAGGAAAGCAATCTTGTAGCGCCGGCTCAACAGGGAAACGGACCGCTCATACATAAAGTGCCGGGTTAATTCAAAAAAGGAGAATTCGACCATGAAAGCCAAGAAACCGTTCATCGTCCTGCTCGCCCTTCCGGCCGTTGTCGCTGCGGGAATTGTTCTGTTCGCCTGTTCTCAATCGGAAAACGAAAGCGCCGGGAGTATGACGATCAACGGCGCAGGCGCGACTTTTCCCTATCCCATCTATGCCCAGTGGGCCCACAAATACGAAAGCCTCACCGGCATGAAGCTCAATTACCAGTCGATCGGTTCGGGCGGCGGCATCGCCCAGATCAAGGCCAAGACCGTCGATTTCGGCGCATCGGACGCACCGCTGAAAAAGGACGCCCTCGACGAAACGGGGCTGCTCCAGTTCCCCATGATCGTGGGCGGCGTAGTCCCCGTCGTCAACCTGGAAGGCGTCTCGGCCGGCAAGCTCCGGCTCACACCCGATACACTGGCCGGCATCTTCCTCGGCAAGATCACGAAATGGAACGACCCGGCGTTCGCCGATACGAATCCCGGCCTCTCCCTGCCCGACAAGGATATCACCGTCGTTCACAGAACGGACGGCTCGGGAACGACGTGGATCTTCACGAACTACCTCGACAAGGTTTCGCCCGAGTGGCACGACAAGGTCGGATGCGGCAAGGCCGTTTCCTGGCCGGCCGGCGTGGGCGGCAAGGGGAACGAAGGGGTGGCGGCCTACGTCCAGCGCGTGGACGGCGCCGTGGGATATGTGGAATTCGCTTACGCCCTGCAGAACGAGATGGCCCACGTTCTCCTGCAGAATCGGGCCGGGAAATTCGTGGCGCCCACGATCGAGACCTTCCAGGCCGCGGCCGGAAGCGCCGACTGGGAAAACGCGCCCGGTTTCTACATGGTTCTCACCGACCAGTCGGGTGAAGAAGCCTGGCCCATTACGGGCGCCTCTTTCATCCTTCTTTACAAACAGCAGGCCGACGGAGACACGGCCCGGTCCGCGCTCGAGTTCTTCGACTGGTGCTATCGACACGGCGCCGAAACGGCCAAGACGCTCGACTATGTTCCGATCCCGCTCAACGTGGCCGATCTCATCGAAACGAAATGGAAAGAAACGATCTTGGCCGGCGGAAAGCCCATTTGGCCCCCGAAAAAAAGCTGAAAAGAACAACCCAAGGATAGGTCGTGAGAAGAGCCGCCACAACGGTACAGGAAGGACGAAGCGACGTCTTCTTCCGCAGAGCGGCCGCGCTCTGCGCGGCCGGCATCGTCGTGATCATGGCCGGGATCGTCATCGAGCTCTTCTGCCACTCCCTTCCATCGATCAAGAAATTCGGTTTTTCCTTTCTCATATCAACGGCCTGGAATCCCGTGACACAGGATTACGGCGCCCTGAGCAGCATGGCCGGCACGATCCTCTCCTCGGCCATCGCCCTGATGATCGCCGTCCCCATGAGCCTCGTTATCGCCCTCTTCCTCGTCGAGCTCGCCCCGCCTGCGATGAGCCGCATCGTGGGAAGCGCCATCGAGCTTCTCGCCGCAATCCCGAGCATCATCTTCGGAATGTGGGGGCTTTTCGTCTTCGCCCCGTTCATGGCCGACTATGTGCAGCCCCTCCTGGGCGAGCATCTCGGATTTCTCCCCCTCTTCCGGGGGCCGCCCATGGGGATCGGCATGCTCACGGCCGGCATCATTCTCGCGCTCATGATCCTGCCCTTTATCACAGCCATCACCAGGGACGTGCTTCTTATGGTGCCCATCGCGGTGAAAGAATCGGCCTACGGGCTCGGCGCGACGACGTGGGAAACGGCGGGACGCGTGAGCTTCCGCTACGGGCTGCGCGGCATTGCCGGCGCGGCCTTTCTCGGGCTCGGCCGCGCTCTCGGTGAAACCATGGCCGTCACCTTCGTAATCGGCAACAGCCACGACCTCTCCCCATCCCTCTTCGCGGCCGGAAACAGCCTCGCGTCGACGCTGGCCAACGAGTTCACCGAGGCGTCGGAGCCTCTCTACCTGAGCGCGCTCGTCGAGCTCGGTCTCGTTCTCTTCGGCATCACCATGCTCTTCCAGACCCTGGCCCAGATCTGGTTGAAGTGGCAGGACCGGAAAATGGAGGGACAGCTATGAAATCCCGCTCCCTCGCCCGGCGCCGTTTCACGAACCTCATGGTGAATGCCGTTTCGGCCGGCGCCGCGATTGCCGGCATCGCCGCCCTCGCCTGGATCCTGTTCGGAGTCGCCGCCCGCGGCGCCGGCGCCATCGACTGGGCGTTTTTCACCGAGCTTCCCACACCGCCCGGCATGGAAGGCGGCGGCCTGGCCAACGCGATCGTGGGAACGCTGCTCATCACCGTGATCGCCGCGGCCATGGGCGTTCCCGTCGGCCTTCTCGCCGGAATCTGGCTCGCCGAGTTCGGGCAAAAGAGCCGGCCCGCCGGCGTGGTGCGCACTTTCTCCAACGCCTTGATCGGCGTGCCGTCCATCATTGTGGGCGTCTTTGTCTACGCCCTGGTTGTTATCCCGACGGGCAACTTTTCGGGCTATGCCGGAGCGATCTCGCTGGCCATCATCATGCTTCCCATCGTGGCGCGCACGACGGAAGACATCCTGAAGCTCGTTCCGGCCTCGGTGCGCGAGTCGGCTCTCGCCCTGGGCGCGCCCCGCTGGAAAGTCACGCTCGGCGTGGTTTTCCACGCGGCCCGAAGCGGGCTCTTGACGGGCGTGATCCTGGCCGTGGCGCGCGTGAGCGGGGAGACGGCGCCCCTTCTCTTCACGGCGCTCAACAGCCCTTACTGGATGCAATCCCTCGACGAGCCGATGGGGAACCTGACGGTGACCATCTTCAACTACGCCATGTCTCCCTACAAGGATTGGCAGAGCATGGCCTGGGGAGCGTCCCTCCTGATCACCGGGGGCGTGCTCGTCATGACCATCGCCTCCCGTCTCGCGGCCCGAGGTTCTCTCATCACCAAAGGAAAAAAGAAGTGAATCCCCAAGAAGCAGCAATCAAACCGGAAACCCTGACCGAGGCGAAGGCGGTCTTGCCCGAAGACAAAGGAATGAATTTTTTCAGCGGCGGCCTGCCTGTGCGCCCGGCCGTATCCCGATCCGAGACGGCAGTTGCCTCGGACAACGGCGCCCCTTCCACCAAGATATCGGTCCGGAACCTGAATTTCTGGTACGGTTCGAACCAGGCCCTCTTCGACAACTCGATCGATATCCCGATCCACAGGGTGACGGCCATCATCGGCCCCTCGGGGTGCGGCAAATCGACCCATCTCCGCGTTCACAACAGAATCTTCGAGCTCTACCGGTATCAGCGCGCAGAGGGCGAGATTCTGCTCGACGGCGCCAATATCCTTTCCCGCGAAGTCGACCTGATCCGGCTCCGGAAGAGGGTGGGCATGATCTTCCAAAAGCCGACGCCCTTCACCATGTCTGTCTATGAAAACGTGGCCTACGGCCTGAAGCTTCACTACCGCCTCACGAAGGGCGAGCTCGATCAGCGCGTCGAGCAGGCCCTCGAACAGGCCGCACTCTGGGACGAGGTGAAGGACATACTCGCCCAGCCGGGCACGGCGCTTTCGGGCGGGCAGCAGCAGCGGCTCTGCATCGCGCGCGCCATCGCCGTCGAGCCCGAGGTGCTCCTCATGGACGAGCCCTGCTCGGCGCTCGATCCCGTGGCAACGACCCGGATCGAGGACTTGATCGCCACGCTCAAGGAGAAGTACACTATCGTGCTCGTGACGCACAACATGCAGCAGGCGGCTCGCGTCTCCGACATCACTGCTTTCTTCTACCAGGGCCGCATCATCGAGACGGGCCCGACAAAAAAGATCTTCACGAATCCCGAGATGAAACAGACCGAGGATTACATCACGGGACGGTTCGGGTAAACCGGTAAAGGACGAAAATCAATGTCCCTGCACCTTCAAAAAGACATCGAAAAACTGAAGAAGAAAATCCTGGCCTTCAGCGCCCTTGTCGAAGGGTCGGTCAAAACCGCATTCAATGCTTACAAGAGCCAGGATCGGAAAAGCGCCGCGCAGGTCATGGAAACCGACATCGAGATCGACCGCACCGAGGTGGAAATCGAAGAGGACTGCCTCAAGATCCTGGCCCTTCACCAGCCGGTGGCCATCGACCTACGCTTCATCATCGCGGTCCTCAAGATCAACAACGATCTCGAACGCATCGGGGACCTGGCCGTCAACATTGCAGAGCAGGTGGCTTACACCAACGAAGCGGAAGCCGCCGAGCTGCCGCCCGATCTCGCCAGAATGAACGAACTGACCCAATCCATGCTCGGCAGGAGCCTCGAAGCCCTGATCAACCTCGACACCGATCTGGCGCGGAAAATCTTCCCCGACGACGACGCGGTGGACGCTATACTCGACAAGATGTACGCGCTGGTTAATATGAGAGTCTCCGCAAACAACGCGGTCTTGGACGAACAGATGTCCCTATTCCTTGTTGCCCGCCACCTGGAACGCATCGCCGACCTGGCCACCAACATCGCCGAGGACGTGATCTACATGATCGAGGGCAAGATTATTCGGCATGGTGGACAATGACTAAAGAAAAGATTCTCTTTATCGAAGACGACGAGGACATCCAGGAGCTGGTCCGTTACAACCTCTCCCGCGATGGATTCAGGGTCATGGGCTCGACTTCGGGGGAGGAGGCGATCGAGACGGTTTCGGACGAGACCTTCGACCTTGTCCTGCTCGACCTGATGCTTCCCGGCGTAGACGGTCTCGAGGTCTGCCGGCGGCTCAAAGCCGATCCGCAGACACGGAACATTCCCGTGATCATGGTTACGGCCAAGGGAGAGGAAGCGGACATCGTGATCGGTCTCGAGCTCGGCGCCGACGATTACATCACCAAGCCCTTCAGCCCCCGCGTCCTCGCGGCACGAGTCAAAGCCGTTCTGCGCCGTCATTCTTCGCCGCCGCCTTCAGAAAAAGAAACCATCGATTTTCCCGATCTGAAGATTCACCCCGGCCGGCACGAAGTTCGGGTCAAGAACAAGCCCGTAGAGCTCACTCTGACCGAGTTTCGCATTCTTCACTTCATGGCGCGCCGGCCCGGATGGGTTTTCAGCCGCTATCAGATCATCGACGGGGTCAAGGACGACGACTGCATCGTGACCGATCGATCCGTGGACGTGCAGATCGTGGGGCTGCGGCGCAAGCTCGGACCGGTCGGAAAAAGGATCGAAACAGTCCGCGGCGTGGGTTACCGGTTCAAGGAGTGAGCCATGGCCGGAAAACGGCTGCTCTGGCAAATTTATCCCTCTTATCTCCTGATCACGCTCGCCGCGATCTTCGCCGTGACGTGGTTCGCATCGAACTCGTTCAAGAACTTCTATCTCGATGAAGCGGCCGCCGATCTCGAAGCCCGAGCGCTCCTCGCTGCCGGGCGGATCGTTCCCGACATCGACGGAAAGAGCGCGGGCGCTTCTGCTGGAAGCGTTATGGACGAGACCTGCCGGAAGCTGGGGGAAAGCACGGCCACGCGCTTCACGGTGATCCTTCCCGACGGAAAAGTCATCTTCGACTCGGACGAAGACCCTCTTCGGATGGACAACCACGCCGATCGTCCCGAGATCCGAGAGGCGATGAGGGGCCGGACCGGGGTTTCCTCGCGGTACAGCTACACCCTCCGAAAAGAAATGATGTACACGGCCGTTCCCTGGCCGACACCTGCACTGTCCCGAAAAGAATCTTCCCCTGTCGCCGCCGTTGTTCGGGCGGCGATTCCGGTGACGGCGATCAACACGGTTCTGGGAGCCATATATTTCAAGATGGTCATCGGAGGCGTTGCCGCGGCCCTCGTCGCGGCCCTGGTCGGCCTCTATGTTTCGCGCCGCATCACCCGTCCCATGGAAGAGATGAAAGAGAGCGCCGAGCGGTTCGCCGGGGGCGAGCTCGACCACAGGATGGCCGTCCCCGATTCGGCCGAGATCGGCGGCCTCGCCGAAGCCATGAACCAGATGGCGGCCCGGCTCGACGAAAGGATGCGGGCCGTCGTGGAAGAGCGCAACGAGCGGGAAGCGATCCTGGCCAGCATGACCGAGGGGGTCCTGGCCGTGGACAACGACGATCGCTTCATCAGCATCAACAGCGCCGCTGCCGCGATGCTCGGAATCGATTTCGAAACCGTGAAGGGAAGGACGATCCAGAAAACGGTGCGGAACACGGGGTTTCTGAATTTCGTCTCCCATGCCCAGCAGAGCGCCGTTCCCGTGGAGGACAATTTCGTTCTCAGCGACGGCGCGGACCGATATATCCAGGCCTGCGCGACCGCCCTGCACAACTCACAGAACACACGGATCGGCGTTCTCCTCGTGCTGAACGACGTGACCCGCCTCAGGAAACTGGAGAACGTGCGCCGCGATTTCGTGGCCAACGTCTCCCACGAGCTCAAGACGCCGATCACATCGATCAAGGGATTCGTCGAAACCCTTCTCGACGGCGCGAAAGACAACGCGGCCGACCTGAACCGCTTCCTCGAGATCGTGGCCCATCACACGGACCGGCTCAACGCGATCATCGTCGATCTGCTGAGCCTCTCCCGGATCGAGCAGGAAGGAGAAGAGGGCGCAATCTCTCTCGAGGAGAGCTCGGTCCACGACATGCTTCTCGACGCTGTCCAGGATTATGAAACAAAAGCCGCGGCGGCCGGCGTTGAGATCACCGTCGAATGCGAGCCCGGCCTCCGCGCACTCATGAACGCCCCCCTTCTCGAGCAGGCCGTCATCAACCTGATCGACAACGCCGTCAAGTACAGCGAGAAAGGGAGCCGTGTCCGCGTCGAGGCGGCCCGGGAAAAAAGTGATGTCGTCATCGCCGTCCGCGACGAGGGGTGCGGCATCGCCGAGGAGCACCTCGACCGTCTTTTCGAGCGGTTTTACCGCGTGGACAAGGCGCGGAGCCGGAAACAGGGCGGCACCGGCCTGGGCCTCGCCATCGTCAAGCACATCGTTCTTGCCCACAGCGGCCGTGTCTCAGCCGAAAGCACGCCCGGCGAGGGAAGCGTTTTTTTCATCCGGTTGGAGGGTGCATGAACGGGCATCCTGATCCCGAACACATAAATTTCATGCCTTTTTAACGGATTTCTAACATAGGCAGGGTAGATTCGCTTTTTCTTTCCATAGGGCATTTCATTTAAAACCCAAGGAGATCGAACAATGAAAAAGGTCTTTCTCGTTTCTGTTTTTCTGCTCGCCGCCTGTTTCACGAATGCTTGGGCCCAGCAAAAGAGCACGCCGGAAAAGAACGCCAACACGCCGGGCAGGATTTCCATCGATCAGGACGACTATGACTCCCTCGTCAAGCGGGTCGAGGAGCTGGAGAAGGCGCGCAGGGAAGAGAGCTCCGCGTCATCCTGGTTCAACAGGATCACGCTCAAGGGGGATTTCCGCTTCAGGCACGAGATGATCGACCAGGACGGCCGCACACACCGCAACCGCCACCGCATCCGCGCGCGCATTTTCACCGGGGCGAAGGTCAACAGCGAGTTCGACATCGGTTTTCAGATCGCCACGGGAAATTTTTACGACGACGGTCTCGGCCGCGTTCGCACCATGGGCGACAACATCTCATCCAACCAGACGCTCGACGAAGGATGGTCGAGCAAGCCCGTCTGGCTCGATCTCGCCTACTTCGACTACCATCCCTGGAAGAACCTCCACGTTATCGGCGGCAAGATGAAAACCCCTTTCGACGTGATGACCAAGACCGAGCTCCTTTGGGACCCCGACCTCCGGCCCGAGGGGATCGCCGTCCGCTATGTGAGCGATGACGACACGATCCGGTTTTTCGGCAACGCCGGCGGGTTCTACATCGAAGAGAACGGCGGCGGCACGGACACGGGCATGTTCGGCGTCCAGGCCGGCGTTATCTGCGCGTTTCCCGGAAAGCAGAGCCTCACCGCGGGGGGCGGTTTTTACAACTACGGCAACGTGAAAAACAGTACGACCGTTTTCGACAGGGGAGACGGCTTCGGAAACACGACCGTTCCCAACGCGGCCGGCAGACCCACTTACGTTGACGATTACGACGAGTTCGAGACTTTCGCCCAATACTCGTTCAAGGTGATGGACTTGCCCGTGACCGTCTTTGGAAACATGGTGACCAACGTCGCTCTCGACCACGGAAATCACGGCGCTTTGGGCGGTTTCAAGGTCGGGAAGTGCAAAAAAATCGGCAGCTGGGATTTCCGCTGGCAATACAAGCGTCTCGAGCGGGACGCCGTGCTCGCCGCGTTCACCGACTCCGACTTCATCGGAGGGGGAACGGACGGCAAGGGGCACGAGCTCAACCTGGGCTTCATGATCGCCAAGAACACGAAGCTCGCTCTTTCCTACTTCATCAACAGAATGGGGCTCTCCCAGCCCGGAGCCACCAACGGGTTCCGCAGGTTTCAGGCCGACCTCAAGTTCAAGTTCTGAGACGGCTCCGGCCGCAGCCCGGACGAATGGTTGTTATTGTAGCGATCGATCGTTATTCGAGGTTACAATACGACTATATTGTTCGGAGACCCCTTTTTCATGGACAACGCCCAAGGAGATCCCACTCAGGAGCTCGTCGCGCGCGCCCAGGGCGGCGACCAGGACGCGCTGAACGAGCTCTTCCGCCTCTACTGGCCACAGGTCCTCAAGGCGGTGCGGCAGAGGATGGGCGAAAAGCTCCGCCGCTTCGAGGAATCGCTCGACGTGGTGCAGGACACGCTCGAGGAGGCGTACCGCTCCTTCCCCGACTTTCACTGGCAGGGCGAGGGATCGTTCAAGTACTGGCTCTACAACATGGCCCTCAACCGGATCCGCAAGTCGGCTCATTTCTTCTCGGCCCAGAAACGGGGGGGCGGCAAGCTCCCGGGATTCCTCAAGGTGGGCGCCGCCGAGATGGACGACGGGTTCAGGCCGAAAGATTCGCGGACAGCCAGCAGGCTGGCCCTGATGAACGAGAGGAAGATGCGCGTCCGCCGCGCTCTGACGAAGCTCACCTCCGAAGAGAGGGAGATCCTCGAAATGCGCGAGTTCCTGGGGCTCTCCCACGCCGACATCGGCAACGCCTTCGGCATCGAGCCCGACGCGGCCCGCATGCGCGTCGTGCGCGCCAAGGAAAACCTGGTGAGGGCCATCATGAAGGTCAGAATGGAAGAACGGGAACCGGGACAGGAAGCCAATGGATAACCAACCCGCGGACAATCAGCCCAAGGACAAGATGAAAAAGGCCGACGCCGTGTTCCGCGAATACCTCGACCGCCTGGAACGGGGTGAAGCCCTCGACCTCAAGGCCTTCTTCAGCGCCCACGGCGAACTGGAAGAGCTTCTCTGGGAGCGCTTCTGGACCTGGGAAGAGGCCCGCTCCGTCTTCAAATCGGAGAGGCAGGAGGACGAGGTCCCGTCGGTGATCCAGAACCCCGAGCTCTTCTTCGCCTTCCGCGACGACCGGGGCGAAGAGTTCGGCCGCCGCATCGGGGAGTTCACCCTTCTCAAGGAGATCGGCCGCGGCACGATGGGCGTCGTCTTCCTCGCCCGGCAGGAGGTGACCGACCGCCTGGTGGCGCTGAAGCTCCTCTCGCCGCTCAGGCACAAGAGCCCCACGGCGCGCGAGCGGTTCCGCCGCGAGGTGGCCGCCCTCGGCCGGCTCCACCACAGGAACGTGGTCTCCATCCTCACGGCCGGCGACGTGGAGGACGTCCCCTACTTCGCCATGGAGCTCGTCTGCGGCGTGCAGATGAACGACATCCTCGAAGACCTCAAGGGGAAGGACCCGCTGACCATTTCGGGAAACAGGCTGGAAGACATCATCGAAGAGAAGGTCCCCGAGTACCTGAGGCCCTTCTCCGATGTGTTCGCGCCCCAGCAGTCGACGGCCGCGGCGAACCTCTTCGGCCGCCCCATGGTGGAGGTGGCGTGCCGCTTCGCGATCCAGCTCGCCGAAGCCCTCGCCCACGCCCACTCGCAGGGCGTGATACACCGCGACGTCAAGCCCTCGAACATCCTCGTCGACCTGAACGGGCAGTGCCGGCTCTCCGACTTCGGTCTGGCCCGCGAGCTGGGAACGTCGGCCCTGACAAAGACGGGCGAGCTCGTGGGAACCCCCTACTACGCGGCTCCCGAGCAGATCGCGGGCAAGCGCATGGGCCTCGACAACCGCGCCGACATCTTTTCGCTCGGCGTCACCTTTTACGAGCTCCTCTGCCTGCGCGTCCCCTTCGAAGGGGAGACGACGGAGCGCGTCTTCAACCAGATCCTCGTGAAGGACCCGAAACCGCCGAGCACGTTCAACGCCGGCGTGCCGAGAGACGTGGAGACCATCGTCTTCAAGTGTCTCGAGAAGGACCCCGACCACCGCTACCAGACAGCGGGCGAGCTGGCCGAGGACCTGAGGGCGTTCCTCGAGTTCCGGCCGATCCGGGCCCGGCCGGTCGGTCCGATCAAGAGCACGATCAAGCTGATCCGGCGGCACCGGCTCGTGTCGGCCGCTCTCGGCGTGGCCGTTCTCGCCGTGTTCATCCTCGCCGGTTACATGATCAAGGTCAAGCTGGACAAACGGTCGGCCGAGAGGGTCATTCTCGAGCAGGTGGAGAGCGAAATCACGGTCATCCGATCCGCCATCGAGGGCAAGTCCCTGTCCACGGCGGAAAAGAGCTTCGAGCGGCTGGCCGCTCTCGACGACACGCATCCCGACCTCGAAGAGCTGAGGCAGGAGATCGCCCTTCTCCGCTGCGACGTCCGGCTCGGCGACGTGCAGAAGCGCAAGGAGGAGTACACCAGATCGAAGGAGAAGCGCGCCGAGCTGGAGAAAGACCTGGCCAGGCTCAAGGAAAGGGTCTCTTCCCGGTACACCGAGGAGAACGAACGTATGCGGGCCGCCGACCTGGAGCACGAGCTCACGGTCCTCAACCTCAATATGGCCGACATGATGGACCAGATCATCTACGCCATGAACGACGCCCGCGCACAGGCCGTCGCCGCCGGCCGGCAGAAGTATCCCCCGGTGATGGCCACCTTCGCCGAGTACTTCCTTGACCGCTGGCGCGAAGCCCACGACGCTTCCAACACGATCAGCATGAGCAACTACGCCCGCTTCGTTAAGGAGTACGACCTGGAGGGGCGTTTCACGGACGAGGTCGAGGGAACGGGCAAGCTCGCCGTCAAGGGGACGTCCGGGGCGAAGGTCTGGCTCTTCCGGTATGAAAGCTACCGCAGCACCAGCAGAAACGCGCGGCTCGACAGGCTCGTGCCCGTTCCCTACAACTGCGCGGCCCGGGATGCGGAAGGGTATTGCCGGTTCGGCGGCGACTTCTACGCCGGGGATCCCTGCCTGCTCGTCACCCACCAGGGGCTGACCGATCTCGAGGCCGGGGACCTCGTCTTCTCCGTGAACGGCCATCCGGCCGGCGAATCCCTTTTTGTGGAAGAGGTGCTGGCCGGAGGTCCCGCCGACCGCGCCGGGGTGGAGCCCTTCCACCGCATCGTCAAGATCGACATGGTCGACCGCGTCAATGATTTCATCTGGGAGCGCGGCCGCCCGAGCTCTTCTTTCCGGGTCACCTTGTCGGACGGCGAGAGGGAGTTTTCCTTCCTCTGCCCCGGCCAGACCGGCACCTTCTCGGGAAGGAGCGGGATCCGGGCGGCAACCGCGGCCGGTCTCCTGGCCAACGCCGCCGCCCCGCGCGAGATCGTGCTGCGCGCCCTCCGGGATGGAAATGAAATCACCCTGTCCATCCAGGAAGGCGACGTGGCCGGCATTCAGGGCGAGGTGACGGCCTACCCCCTCGTTTGCTGCAGCGACAACGAAATCGGAACGCTCCCACTGAAGCCTTTCGATTGTTCGCCCGGATCGTGCCTCGTCGTGATTCGGAAGAAAGGGATGGAAGAGGTCCGCCTCCCTGTTCTCGTTCCCAGACAGGGCGTCCATCTCGAATCGGTCAAGCTCCTGCCCGCCGGGACATCGCCGCCCGGCTTCGTGCGGATCGTGGGCGGTAAATTCACATCCGGCGGGGATCCGGAAGCGCTCTGGTCGGACGACAAGATCGTCAAGAGCGTGAAGGAGTTCTGGATCTCGAAGAAGGAAGTGACCAACAGGGAATGGTTCGAGTTCGTCAACGACCACGAGACCCTATCGAAGATCGCCCGGGCCCGGGAGAATGGCGAGACACGCTACCTCCCCCGCTACCCCAGGTTCGACATGGAAACAAAGACAGCCGCGCCGACCGAGGTGACCCTGGCCAAGCAAAACGAAATGACCGGCCAATGGGAGTCCCTCTGGACCGATCCCGAGATTCCGGCCATCGGCCTTTCTCTCGAGGACATTTCAGATTTTCTGAAATGGAAAAATGCGAAAGCGCGCAGCCGGGGCGAGAGATGGACATACGCCCTTCCTTCCCAGGCGGAATGGGAAAAAGCCGCGCGCGGCGTGGACCAGCGCGCTTTCCCATGGGGCAACCGATTCGATTTCACTTTCTGTAAATCGAAATACTCCCTCCCCGAAGCGATCCTTCCCGAGAACACCCATCTCGAACCGGTCTTTCACTACCCGATCGATGAAAGCCCCTACTGCGTGCGCGATCTCGCCGGAAGCGTGATCGAGTGGAACCGCGATCATTTCCGTCACGAACCTTCAATCCGGGGCGGAGCCTACGACGGGAACTGGCCCGAGCTCTTCCGCGTCGCCTCGCGCGACAATCCCAAGCGGGGTAAAACCAGTCATAATCTCGGTTTCCGCCTCGTGGCTCATTGACGGGGGTTTTTCACAGAAAAGGCGAGATCACGGCCAGCGCAACCAATTGTATACAAATAAGTTAGCCGCCCACGCCCCGTCAAAGACAATCCCGTCCAAAACTAAGGACTTACGCGTAAAACACCGTAAACACTCTTTTTTTGTTCGGTTTGAGCGGGGATGGGACTTTTAAGGGTGGAATTCGTGATTCTTTCACATGTTCTTCTTATTTGAATTGGGCTGACAAATGCCTCCTCCTCCTTGTGAACAACTGGCAGCGGAAAGGATTACCGCACCGGCCGGGCCGGCCGGCAAGATCAGAAAACTGCCCCGGAAGGGCCCTTTCCGGTTCGAGTTCTATCACAGGCCGTCGCCCGAAACGAAAGCGGCCGACATTGTTCGCCTCTGGGAAAAAGGCGTGCACGGCCTCCAGAAGACGAACTGCCTCCTCATGATCCGGTTCAGGGACAAGGGAGACGCGGAAGCCTACTCCGCTCTCTACGAGATCAACTTCAAACATTTCCTCAACATCATCAACAGACGGCTGACCGGTTTCAGCCGCCAGATCAGCGCCGGCGACGTTCTCCAGGACGCTTTTCTTCTGATTTATCGCTACCCCGACAAGTTCCGCTACGACCACGACCGGTCCTTTTACAACTGGAGCTATTCGATCCTCCTCAACACGATCAGAAGGAAGATCAAGAAGCTCGGAATGAAGACCGTTGACCTCGAATATGTTTCCAATTCCCTTCCCGACGCCCCCAATTTCGAGCCGATTTCCCGGGCGATCGCCATGGAAGAGATCGACGACCTGAAGCGCCTTTACTCGATCTACCTCATGCTCTACATCAATGTCTTCAGGAGGGTGCTGTCCGAGAGGGATAAAAAAGCGCTCCACCTCATCGAGGTGAAGCAGATGTCCTACCGAAAGGCCTCGAAAAAGCTCGGACTGACTTACGGCAACTTCAAGATGATCGTCTGCCGCGCCCGGAAGAAGATCGCCCGCGGTATCTCCGATCTGGTGGCCGCAACCCTGACTCCCGAGCTCTGCAACTAAGCCCGGTTATTTCACGCCCTCCGTCAAACCGATCCCTACTCCTTGATGCTCCTCACGATGAGGCTGCCGCTCCGCTGATCCTTCTCGATCTCGATGAAGCCCCGCCCGCTCGCGTCCTTCAGCACCTCGGAAAAGGAATTGAACCCGTAATAGTCCTCGTTGAAGGAGGGCAGCTTGCGTTTCATCGTCTGTTTCACCATGGAGCCCCAGATCACGTCGTAGTTCTCCCTCATCAGGGCGGCGATGGAATCCATGAGCAGGTCGTAGAGCTCCTGCTTCTTGCCCGTCAGCCCCCGGCTCCTTTTCTTCTTCTTGGCCACGGGCCGGATGATGTCGTCGTAATAGATGAACTCGTCGCAGTTGGAGACGAGGTGCTTGGAGACCGAGTTCTTGACGCCGAACCCGATCACGTACTTGTCGTTCTCGCGAAGACGGGAAACGAGGGGCGAGAAATCGGAGTCGCCCGAGGCGAGCACGAAAACCTCGATGTGGTCCTTGGAATAGCAGAGCTCCATGGCGTCGACGACCATCTGGATGTCGGCCGCGTTCTTTCCGTCGCGGGTTTTCTGCGGGATGTCGAAGAGCTCGATCGACGCCTCGTGAAACGACCGCCTGTACTTGGCGTAGCGGTCCCAGTTGGCGTAGGCTCTCTTGAAAAGGATCTTGCCCTTCTCGACCAGCCTCCTCTGAACGAGATCGAGATCGAACTTTCCGTACTTGGCATCTTCGATGCCGATCGCGATGTTTTCGAAATCGATGAAGAGCGCCATCTTTCTTTCTAACTGCATCTCTTTCCTTTCAATCGTGGAACGAAGCCGTGTATCCTTGCATGCCCGTCTCAACCGACGACAGGATATCACAAATGGAGGGGACGCGATCATGGATAAAATCGTGCGAATCCTGGAAAGCCCGAACGGTCCCGCTGTCGCCGCGGGCGTCCTCGCGCTCGCCGCCCTGTGCGGCGGTGTCTTCTTCCTTCACGTGCGGTCCCTTCTTCACGGGATCCGGGCGAGGCTCAGGTCGAGGCGCGGGCTCCGCCTCGAAGGGCTCGCCGGGAGGGTGCTCGAGCGGGAGGGTTACAAGATACTCGGCGAGCAGGTGCCGGGCCATGTCTCGATCCGCGTCGACGGGAAGAACGTGAAAACCACGGTCCATGCCGATTTCCTCGCCAAGAAAGGGGGCGAGATCTTCGTGGCCGACTCCAAATCGGGTGCCGCTTCGACAAACCCGGCTTCCGCCGAGGTGAGGCGCCAGCTTCTCGAATATTGTCTCGTCTACGGATGCCGCCGCGCCCTTCTTGTGGATATGGAAAAACATTGCATCCGCAATTTGGAATTCGACTTTCCCTTCTTTGCCGAAAAAGGAATCGGCTGGGGGGCGGCCATTCTCCTTGCTCTTCTGGCCGCAACGCTGACCGCGGCAGCCGGCGTATTTCTGTAACAGGGGGACACAATGCGTAATTACCCGTAGGATGGTTGAGTGTTGTGTCCCCCTGTTGACAAATACATCTCTTTTGTTACAATAACAGACTCGAAAAAAAGCCAAGCCAGTCATTCAACGAACCGCACTTTGACATTGAAGGAGAACTCCCATGCGCCCCCCGATCCGAATCAGCCTTCAACCACTCATCCTCGCTTTCGTTCTTACCTTTGTCTTTGCGCACGCTGCTGCAGGCGCGCTCGAAACGCAGGTCAATACTCCGGAGAAAGACCTCTCTTTCTTCAGGGTCATGGGCTTTGATTTCATCGACATCGACAGCGACGAGCTCCTCGACACGCCGGGGAGTCCCATGCTGCCATACCGGGTCGTCCATTTCTCCATCCCGGCCGGCTTCGAGGTCACAGAGGTTCATGCCGAAGCTCTGAGCACCCTGAACCTGGGCGGCGGTTACCGGATCGTTCCGGCCCAGACGCCCGTGCCGATCAGCCATCCCGAGATGTTTTCCTTCACGCCGCCCGATCCGTCGGTTTACAGCTCAACCGAACCCTTTCCCGGGCGCCTGGCCGAGCTCGTCAACCAGGGTAATCTCTCGGGCTACCGGATCGCCGCGATCGCCGTCTATCCCCTCCAGTATACGCCCGCGACGGGCGGCCTCCGTCTCGTCACCGAAATCGAAGTGTCGCTCACCATCGCGCCGGCGGCCCTTCCCGGCGAGCGGGTTTATATTCGCAGCGAAAACGCGGAAAAGGTTTTCCGCCGGGCCGCCCTCTCCCTTGCCGTCAACAAGGAAGACGTTCCCGAGCGCGCCGCGCTCTCGGCGCCGGAAGGCGGACGCGCCGACACGGTGGACTACCTCATCGTCACCGATTCGTCCTACACCGCTTCCTTCCAGCAGCTCGCCGACTGGAAAACGAAGAAGGGTGTGCCCACCGAGGTGGTGAGCACTTCCTGGGTCTATTCCAACTATGCGGGCACGGACAACCAGGAGAAAATCCGCAACTGCGTCAAGGACTATTGGCAGACGAAAGGCCTGGTGTTCGTGCTTCTCGGCGGGGACACGAGCAAGGTTCCCTATCGCACCGCCTATGCCAAGAGCGGCAACTACGGCAACGATCTTCCCTGCGACACCTACTTCTCCGACCTGGACGGGACGTGGAACGACGACGGCGACAACAAGTGGGGCGAGCTCTTCGATGACAACATCGACGCCTACTCCGACGTCTACGTGGGCCGCGCCCCCGTGGACAGCATCTCTCAGGCCGACACCTTCGTCGACAAGATTCTTCAGTACGAGGGACATTCGTCCATGCCGGCCCTCCCCACCGACTACCAGCTGAACTCTCTCATGCTCGCCTCCTGGCTCGACGGCTCGACGAACGGCGCCCTGCTCAAGGACAAGATCGACGACAGGTGGATACCCGACCACTGCATCGTGACCAAGCTCTACGAGAGCCTGGGCAACCTCAGCCCGTCGAGCGCGGTGAGCGCCATGAACAACGGCCACAATTTCATCAACCACGACGGACACGGAAGCACGTCGAGCATCCAGGCCGGCACGGGGTATCTCAACAAGAGCGACATGCAGAACCTGACCAACTCGCCCCGGTTCAGCACCTTCTATTCTCTCTCCTGTTTCTCGGCATCATTCAACTCGAGCGACTGCCTCGGAGAGGAGTTCGTCAAGAACGCGAACGGCGGCGGGGCTTACGTGGGCAACTCCCGCTACGGCTGGTACTACCCCGGCATGGCGGACCGCGGCCTTTCCGCTTCGTGGGACAAGAGGTTTTGGAGAGGGATCTATTCCGATGTGTGGGACTACTGGAACCTCGCCCAGATCCACTGCGGCGCCAAGGACAGCCGGATCAACAAGATCTGGACGAACAGCACGGAGTGCTACTGCTTCTACGAGCTGAACCTGCTCGGCGCGGTCGAGATGCCGGTTTTCAAGGAGCTCCCCGTGACGCTCGACGTGGCCCACGCCCCGACCCTGCCCGTCACGGCGTCCACATACGTGGTCGGCGTCGGCCTGGACGGCTCTCCCGTTGAAAACGCCCGGATCTGTCTGATGAAGGACAGCGACATCTACGAAGTCGCTTTCACCGACGCAGCCGGGTTTGCCGCCTTCAGCCTCGATCCGGTCGCAACGGGGACGCTCGATATCACGGTAACAGCCCACAACGCCTTGCCCTTTGAATCGACGGCCCAGGTCGACAACGGCGGCCCCTGCCCCTTCATCACGGGTGTCGATCCCGACTGGGCTTTCTCGGGCGTGGGTAAAACAATTACCCTCTCGGGATATAACTTCACCTCCACCCCGGTTATATCGGTCTCCTTTGACGGCGTGCCCTGCGGCACTGTGACGTATGTCGACCAGAACACACTGACCTGCGTCACACCCACGGTGATGGGCTACGGGTACAAGGAGGTCACCGTGTCGAGCAGTTACGGGTCGAGCTCGCTCCAGGGCGTCTTCCGCTTCTTCAGCAACGGCGGGAATCCCTTCAACGACACGCCCGAAAGCACGGCCGATCTTCCGGTGAGCACTCCCTTCGACATCGCCATCGGCGGTGAAAACCTGGCTCCCTATTTCCTGATGGCTTCCATCGGGCCGGGGCCGACCTCAACGGTGTACGGCATCGCCGGGCTGGACCAGCCCTTTTACTCGGTGTCCTCTGGAACACTCGACAACGACGGGTGCGTCATCGAAACTATGACCACCCCGAACTACGGCATCACCTTCTACGTGCACGCGATCTCGAAGAAGGCCGCCGCCTACGCCTGGGCCGAAGGAGGCAACAACCCGAACGGCACGGGCTCGATCGAAGTGGAGGTCGTGGAGTAAACAAAGAAGGCCTATCCGTGTCCAAGAGAGGTCTTCTTTGTTTGGGTGTGGGGAAGAGAAGACAACAGAGGAGCATCACGTATTGTGTTCCCCCTACCTCTTCGGTTTCACAACGAGGCGGCGGCCCTGGCTCAGCAGGATATGCCCGGCGGGATAGATTCCCCTCGGCACGGTCGTGTTGGCATAAACCCAGGAACCGCGGCCCAGCACGGTCCCCGGGGAGGTGACGGAGTTGCACCCCGTCTGCACATCGTCGCCCAAGAGGGCGCCGAACTTCCTGAGACCCGTATCCACGGTCCTGCCGTCCACGGGAAGGCTCACGTTTCCGCCGTCGAGCTTGAAGTTGGCGAGCTTTGTTCCGGCGCCGAGGTTCACGCCCTTTCCGAGAACGCAGTCTCCCACGTAAGCGAAGTGTCCGGCCTTGGAGCCGTCGAGGAAGATCGAATTCTTCACCTCCGTCGCATGACCCACGATGCAGCCCGCCCCGACGGCCGCGCTTCCGCGCACATACGCGCCGTGCCGCACATGCGAATTCTTCCCGATCCAGGTCGGTCCCTGGATGAAGGCGCCCGGCTCCACAACGGCCCCCTCGTCGATGAAGACCTCCCCCTCCACGACGGCGCCGGGATGAACGGTGCCGCGGACCTCGGCCTTCACCCGTTCTTCCAGGAAGGGCTTGATCCGGGAGAGGATGCCCCAGGGCGTCTGAGTCCCGGCAAAAATCTCTTCCATGTAGAAGCCGTCGAAGTCGAAGAGCTCACGCGGTGTGACCATGGCGCTTTTCCTCCCGTGCTGAACATCGGTATCGGGAAACAAACCTACATTCCCGGACGGGCCGACGCAAAGATCTTTCTCCCGGCTGTTGGAAGAAGCGATCATTTGGTATCGTCCAAGACCGGGAGCAAAGCATGAAGTATCTCGTCACCGGCGGCGCGGGTTTCATCGGCTCGCACCTCGCAAAAAAGCTCGTCCGCGACGGCCACTCGGTCGTTGTGATGGACGACCTCTCCACGGGCCGGTTCGGCAACATCGAAAGCCTGCTCCCTTTCAGCCGGTTCCGCTTCGTCAGGGGATCGATCCTCGACAACGAAGAAGTCGGCAGGCTCGTCGCCCGCGCGGATCGCGTTTTCCACCTCGCCGCCGCCGTGGGTGTGATGAAGGTCTTCAAGAACCCCAAGGCTTCCTTCGAAACAAACGTAACCGGCGCCGAAACCGTGCTCACTGCAGCAGCCCGCTGCGGAAAAAAGGTCCTGCTCACCTCGTCGAGCGAGGTCTACGGCCCGCACCGCACCCCGCCTTTCCGGGAAGAGCACGCCGGCCCGGAACCGACCTTCTCCGGGAGGCGCTGGTTCTACGCACTCTCCAAGCTCAGAAACGAGGCCGACGCCCTGGTCCTCCATCACGAAAAAGGCCTGCCCGTTGTCGTCACCCGCCTCTTCAACACCGTGGGGCCGGGCCAGGTGGGCGACTACGGCATGGTCGTGCCCCGCTTCGTGAACCAGGCGCTCGAAGGAAAGCCGCTCACCGTTTTCGGCGGTGGCGCCCAGACGCGCTGCTTCGCCTGGATCGGCGATACGGTGGAGAGCCTCGTCCGGCTCATGGAAAGCCCCGGCGCCGCGGGCCGCATCGTCAACATGGGGAGCACGGAAGAGGTCTCCATTCTCGAGCTCGCAGAAAAGGTGAAGAAAATGACGGGCAGCGCCTCGCCGATCCGGCTCATCCCCTACGAAAGAGCCTACGGTCCGGGCTTTGAAGACGTGGATCGCCGCGTCCCCGACCTCGCCCGCCTCGAGGAACTGATCGGCACGATTCGGCAGACACCCCTTGCCGCGACCCTGACCCGCATCATCCGCGACCGGATCCTTTGCATGCGGCTCGAGCGGCGCCTTTCCAATACCCGCCTTGTATTCCCCGCCCGGACGGGATAACTTTGTGACCTGTTCCGGCACGGTTTTTTAAGACGAGGCCAGTTCCCTTGAGCAGCAAACCCCGCACTCTTCTCAGCGCGCCCGACAACAGGCCGTGGGCCATGGGGCGCTATCTCCGCGACGCCCTGGAGCAGCTCGACGCGCCCGTCCGCCTCTTCGACTTCCGCGAAGCGCCCGATCTGCAGGGCGAGCTCCGCCGGCACCTGGAAGAGTTTAGGCCCGACCTCCACCTCCTCTTCAAGGGAGAGCTTTTCGACAGGGAGGCGATCGGGATCGTGAAGGAGGCCGGCGTCCCCACCGTGCTCTGGCACCACGACGTCGACCCCGACCTCCCCTCGTGGCTCATGGAAGCGGCCGGGGCGTCCGATCACTTCTTCACCCACGCGCGGGGCATGGTCGACGTGTTCAAGAAAGCCGGAATCCCCCACACGGACTGGCTCTCCGAGGGCTTTCCCGAGCGCTTCTTCGCCTTCGACACGATCAGCGAAGATGAGAGAAAGCTCTACTCCTGCCAGGTCACGCTCGTGGGCAACATCCACATGAACGAGAGCTACAGAATGCGGTGCGCCATGATCCAGCGCGCCGTCGAAGAGGGCTTCATCGTCAAGTGGTGGGGCCCGCGCATCTCGCGGAGGCTGAAGAACCTTCCCCTCCTCCTCTCCAAGGCGGGGCGCGCCTACGGGGGGCGCATGCTGGCCAACGAAGCCTTTGCCAAGGCCGCATGCTGCGCCGGCGTCTTCCTCGCGCGCGACGTCCACCCCGAGGTGGATGCCTCCGTTTCAAACCGCCTCTACTGGGCGTGCGGATCGGGCGCCTTCTACCTGAGCCACGCCACGGTCGGCATCAGCGACATCATGACGCCGGGCGAGGAGATCGAGACCTTCTCGACCCTCGACGAGATGTCGGAAAAGATCCGCTACTACACCGACCACCCCGACGAGAGAAAGAAGATCGCGGAGGCCGGAAAGGAGCGCGTCCTGAAGAGCTACACCTTCCGCCACCGCCTGGCCGAGATGTTCGCCCGCCTCGAAGAGATCGGCCTGGTCTAGACCACCCTCACGCCGCTTCTTTCTTCTTTCTCCACCGCTTCGCCAGGGAGATGGGGACATTGAAGAAGAGGTCGAAGACCCAGTGCTCGATGAGGGCGCCCTTCTCGCCGAAGACGGGGATGATGTGGACCATCGAGGTGGCGTAGCGGCCGGCCATGAGCCGGGCCAGGACGGGATACTGGCTCACCATCTGGACCGGGAAGGCGAAGTAGCCGATGTACTTCCAGAAAGAGATGAGGGCCGCCACCTTGTAGTTGCGCACGTTGCGCTCCTTGATCATGAGGTAGACCACGTAGCCGCCGCGCACGATCGAGCCGGGCGAGATCGGCGTGATCTGGAAAATGGCGAGAACAACAAAGGCGTATGCAATCGACTCCTTCCATGTCTGGCCGTAAGCGATCATGAAATATATGGCCACGGCCACGGAGACGATCTGGGTCACCGGGATCGTGCAGATATGGACGGCCACGCTCATGAGGTACTTCTGGATATAGGGATCCTTCGCCGAGCGGAGGCACCTCTCCCTCTCTTCGGCCGTGATCATCCCGTCGGCGCGGCCCGCCTCGATCTGCTCGGTGAGCCAGGCCTCGCGGAAGGCGGCGTCGCTGTAGAACCTCCAGGCATAGACGAACCACCCCTTCACACTGCCCCAGGCGAAGGACGGCTCCATCACGAAGCGGTACGGCGTGGGAGGCAGAACGAGGAACACGGCCTGGAGCGCGCCGGCGACCCAGACGTGATACTCGTAGAGCACGGAATGATCGAAGAGATAGAGGACGGCAAATGCAACCGCCGGGAGAAAGACGGCCATAAACTGGAGCACGAAGACCAGGGGATGGTCGAGCAGAAAGAGGGTGCGTTTCTCCCCGCTTTTTCCCGAGCGGTGCCAGGCGATGAGGGTCTCGGCCATGCGGGCGCGGAAAGTCGCCGCCAGGTGGGCCCGGCTCGCGAGCGCCTGTCCGATGTGTGTCCTGTAGAGCCTGTTTCCCCAGAGCTTTCTCAGGAACGACCCGAGGAGGGGAAGGGCGCCCATGATAAAGAAAAGGGTGAAAAGGATACTCGACCCGCACAGCTTCCGGGTGTGCTCGTCATCGAGCAGTCCGGAGCACTGGTACCCTTCGATCAGGCCGCGCTTGACGCTCGGCCTCAGCGCGTCGTCGAAAAAGAGGCGCACACCGTGGTGGGTGATGTCGGGAAGGGATGCGCGGTACGCGGGGTCGGTCTCTTTCAGCTCTTCGAGAGCGGGGCGGAGGTCTTCGAACTCGCCGGCGTGCGCGTCGACGAACCGCTCCAGCCTGCCCAGGTCCCCCCGGTCGAACTGGACGGCGTGCCCCCGCCGGAACCCGTCGTTGATCAGCTTGAAATCGCCCGGGCTCATGGGCACGAAAGGGAGGAGAGCGAGCCCGGCCCTGAAATCGATGGCACAGAGCCCGTCGATCGGGTTGTGGTTCGTTCCCTCCCTCTTGAGCGCGTTCGGCTGGCTCTTGGCCGTCCACCACTCGTACTGGCGCGCCAGCTCGGGCGCCCCCATCTCGTGGAAGAGCTCCACGAAACGGTGCATGAAGAGTCTCTTTCCGAGATACTCCTTCGAAGCCGCCGTCTCGATAGCGCTTCCGGGATCGGCCGGGTCGAACACCTTCCTCGCGAAGACGTCGTCGTCGACTTCGTATCTCCATGTACGCCCGTCGACCCACTCGTTGACCTCGGCATAGGACTTCATTCCGGGAAGGAAGAAGGTGGCGTACGTGTCGGCCACGGCCCCCTCGCTGCCGAGGCGGATCGCGGCGCCGCGGCGGACGAGCTTCTGCCAGAGCACGCCCGTCCGTGAGGCGGCGTGGTTCACCTGGGCCGAGAAAGGACCCTGGTAAGCGAGCCAGTAGATCGTGTTGCGGAAGAACTTGGAAAAACCGCTCGGCGGAACGAGGATCTTCAGGGCATAGATGCCGCCCTTCTCGAGCCCTTCGATCGGCTCCCCTTCGGGGACGAGCTCCTTGGCCTCGACCTGGTAGACCTGTCCGGCGAACCCGCCGCCCGCGAACTTCCTCACCTCGAAAAGCGCCCGTGCGCGGCGTGCCGGAACCACGCCCGTGATCTCGGCCTCGATCCGATCCCCGGCCTCGAAGCGCGTCCTCTTGTACAACCGTAGCGGACCGACGGCTTCGGCTTCCTTTTCAAGCGCGCGGACGATGTCGAGCGAATATGCGGCCTTCATATCTCCTTCCGGTGCGGAACCGTTTTAAAGCCTTTCAATACCGGGAGAAACGGCAATTTCCCTCTCATTTCCAACAAAAAATCAAAAAGAACCGGTCCGTGGACCGGCCGGAACCTACTGTATCGGCTATTTTCCCCGTTCTCCCTTCCATTGAATCGATCATTCTATTATGACATCCTTGTTGCTTGCGTATATATATATGGAAAGAACTCATTCACGGAGGAGCGCCGACCCATGACGAGCGACGAACGCCAAGAAACCCCGAATAACGAAAAGCGGGAAAAACCCGAGAAGAGCCCCGAGGACGACATCTTCGGTTTTCTGAAGGAAAAGCTGGGGGCGAGCTTCGTCACGGCCGTTCCCCGCCCCCGCCGGCCCGATCCCGAGCAGGAGGAAGAGGCGCGGAAACTGCAGCGGGAGACGATGCGCAGGGCGCTCGAGTTCAAGCTCACGCCGCGGGAAGTGAAGGAGCACCTAGACCGCTTCGTCATCGGCCAGGAAGAGGCGAAGAAGATCCTCTCCGTGGCGGTTTGCGACCACTACAACCACGTGCGCCGCGAGCACGAGAACCCCGAGCCGGACAGGGAGTATGTCAAGCAGAACGTGATCCTCCTCGGCCCCACGGGAGTGGGCAAGACCTACATCATGCGGAACCTGGCCCAGCTCATCGGCGTCCCCTTCGCCAAGGCCGACATCACCAAGTTCTCGGAAACGGGCTACGTGGGCGGCGACGTGGACGACCTGGTCCGCGAGCTCGTGAGGTCGGCCGACGGCAACGTCGAGCTGGCCGAGTACGGCATCATCTTTCTCGACGAGATCGACAAGATCTCGGCGTCGGCCGAGGCGATCAGCCGCGACGTTTCGGGCCGCGGCGTCCAGACGGGGCTGCTCAAGCTCCTCGAGGAGACCGAGGTGCCGCGGCGCAGCCCCATGGACATGACGGCCCAGTTCCAGGAGATGATGGAGATGTCCCACGGCGGGGGAAAGAAGAAGCGCACCATCAACACGCGCCACATCCTCTTTGTCGTGAGCGGCGCCTTCACCAAGCTCAACGACATCGTCAAGAAGAGGCTGAACGAGGGGCGCGTGGGGTTCCGGTCCCCGTCGGACGGCGACGAGCCTGAAGGCAACATCCTGGCCCAGGCCAAGACGCCGGACTTCATCGAGTTCGGCTTCGAGCCCGAGTTCATCGGGAGGCTTCCCGTGCGCGTCGCTCTCGACGACCTCACCGAGAAGGACCTCTTCAACATCCTCAAGCGCTCCGAGGGCTCGATCCTCCACCAGTACAGGGATAACTTCGAGGGCTACGACATGCACGTCGCCTTCTCCAACAAGGCGCTGCGCGTCATCGCAGCGCGCGCCGCCGAGGAGAAGACCGGTGCGCGCGGCCTCGTCACCGTGCTCGAAGAGACGCTGCGCGATTTCAAGTTCCACCTCCCCGGCACGGAGGTGAAGCGGATCGCCGTCACCGACGAGCTCGTGAACGACCCGGGGAAGGTTCTCGACAAGCACCTCAGCGACCCCGATTACGGCTTCGCCCTCTTCGAAGCGGCCCAGGTCCGGGAATTCGAATCGGTGTTCCAGAGGGAGTACGGCCACCGCATCGCTTTCGACGACGGCGCCGTGGACAAGGCGATCGCCGTCTCAAAGAAGAAGAGCCTCTCCATCTCGGATTACCTCTCCAAGCAGCTCGCCGACTATTCGTACGGCCTGAACATCATCTCGAAGAAGACGGGACAGAAGGAGTTCACCATCACGGCCGACATGCTCGAGAGACCGATGGAAGCGCTCGAGGAGTGGATCAAGAAGACCCTCGGCACGAAATGAACCGACCGTGCGCCAACGCCGCGCTCATCCTCGCCATCCTGCTCCTCTCGTGCGGCCCGAATCCCCGGCAGGAGCTCACCGAGACGCACAAGCTCCTCGGAACAGCCGTGACGATCACGGTCAATCACGACGACCCGGCGGCGGCGCAGCGGGCAGCGGCAGCGGCCTTCGCCGAGATCGAACGGATCGAACGGCTTTTCAGCACCCACGACGAGGAGAGCGAGATCTCGCGCCTCAACAGGGACGGGGCCGTCCGCGCGAGCGCGGAGACCCTCTTCGCCGTGGAGGAGGCCCTTCGCTTCGGCCGGATCAGCAGCGGCGCTTTCGACATGACGGTCATGCCCCTTCTCGACCTTTACAGGGAGAGCTTTTCCGCAAAGGGCCGGGCGCCCGGGAAGGACGAGATCGAGAGAGCGCTGGCTCTTGTCGATCCCAGCGGCGTGATCATCGAGGGAGACACGATCTCGCTCAGGCGGGGGATGAAGATAACGCTCGACGGGATCGGCAAGGGATACGTCATCGACAGGGCGATCGAAGTCCTGATCGACCACGGCATCGGGTCCGCCCTCGTGAACGCCGGGGGCGACATGCGCTGCCTCGGTGAAAAAGAAGGACGGCCTTGGAAGATCGCCCTCCAGAACCCGCGCGACAGGAGGGAGTGCGTCGCCGTTCTCTCTCTCACGGACCGGGCCGTGGCGACGAGCGGGGATTACGAGAGATACTTCGATCCTGACAAGAAATTCCACCACATCATCGACCCCAGGACGGGACAGAGCGCTGCGGAACTGATCAGCGTCACCGTCACGGCCGCGACCGCCCTCGAGGCCGACGCACTGGCCACGGCGATCTTCGTTCTCGGTCCGGAGAAGGGATTCGACCTGGCGGAGCGCCTCCCCGGAGTGGAAGCCTTTCTCATCACACGCGAGAGGGAGATCGAGGCGACGCCGGGGCTCGGCGTGGCAACCCTCGCCGGCCGATGAAACGTTCGGGCCCACGGCCGCGCATTCCCCCACCGAAAAAAAACTTCAACAAAATTGTCCAACTTTCCTTGAAAGTGACATTACTTAGTAGAGAGTGCGCACTCTGAACTGAATTCAAAGGAAAAACGACCTGAAAAAGCGCGATACCCATACTGATGAAAGCGCTGCCCGGGTGTTTGAAACAACGGCAAGTCCTGGAATGAAACCGATTAATAATCATTGACACACATCTATACGGAGGTGGCCATGAAAAGAAATCAATTTATTCTACCAAGTTATATCCTCTGTTCCATCTTGACAATCTTTCCAAGCTGCGGCGGCTCTGCGGATGTATCGATTATGGAGGGCGAAAACATTGAAATCGAGGTTGTTGGAGCTGAAATCGACAATGACTCCAATTCAGCGGCTGGTGTCGGTGTTCAAGCCGAAGCAGACGGAGGGGTCAAATTCACCTACGCGAAAATCATCATATACGTCGATCGCAACGGGAACGGTAAATGTGATGACGGCGAGGAGAAAATGTCGGGAACATACGACGATCCCTCCGGATCGGATTCTCTTTTTTGGGTCGGTGCCGAGTTCGAGTACAACCGTGAAAAAGACGGTCCCATCAAATACGAGACGGAGATCAAAACCAATACCGGAGCTTCGGCCAAGTCCAAAGGCAATCTGTACAACTAAGGTTTTAATTGATAACATCAATGACAGGTTTAACAATAAAAAGGAGCTGATCAAATGAGTATCAAATCCACTGCCTCTATTTCCTTTATCGTTTTCCTTTTTGTCATCGGCGCTGCAGGCACTTTGGCCGGATATACAGCCGACTGGACCGGCACAAGCTCATTGTCCAGCCCATCGGCTATTTTCGGCCGGCACATGTCGCAAGAATACGTGACACACGGCGTGAAAATCAAAATGTCGATGCCCTTCATCGAAAAAGGCAATGACACTGCCTTGTTCGTCGTGAATAACTATATACCCGATGACCCGGCTTTTCAGGGAACCATTCCGGTTGACAGCGCTGTCGTATCCGTCAATGGATATGATTACGACATGACGTACGACTCTTCCCGGAACCGCTGGTTTCTCGTTCTTCCACGGGGCTGGACGTTGAGCGTCGATTCTGTCAAAGTCACTGCTTTCGACGCCAATTCCCGGAAAATCTACGCCGCTTCCGCAAGCAACATTACTTTGTGGTAAGACCGAAACCAATCGTTCTTCGGGATTATTCATCCACCCGGCCATTCCGGGTGGATGAATAACTTCAACAAAGGAGGAAAAGGTCATGATAAGAACAATCATCCCCTTTGCGATATCACTCGTATTATTCGGTTCCGCTTGCAACAAAGGGGGCAGTCAAATCTATCATTTTTTCGAAAACGGAAGTGTGGATTTCGACAAGGGTTTCGGAATCGCTCCGAACGTCAAACTCGTTTCAAATCATAAGATTATCCGATGTTCTTTCACTATATTCACCTATCAGAACAACAACGGAAAAATAGATCCCGAGGAGATAAGGTATGAAAAGGAACTGA
>CAZWHE010000031.1:0-18730 GCA_964633825.1 uncultured Phycisphaerales bacterium
CCCCACAGGTTCCCCTTCTTCGCCGGCGGCGAGGGACCTCACTTCGAGATCGATACCATGCGCGTCGTGGGCATTCACGACACGGAGATGACAACGGCAACGGATCCCATGGTCCCATGGACGGCCCAGGAGAAGCTCGTTGTCGACAAGACCGTGGAAGACAATCTCGACAAGATGGCGTGCACCCTGGCCGACGAAAAAAATCCGGCTCCGGCCTGGAAGAAGATCTTCCTCAAACCGCCGGGAAAGAGCTGGGGCTCCGTCTCGGTGGCGATCAAGACGAACAACATCGCTCTCCAGCACACGCACAGCGCCGTCATGCGCAAGATCTGCTCCGTTCTCGTGAAACAGTTCGGGGTGAAGGGTTCGAACATCACGATCTACGACGGGTGCCACGGCGCCGACATGAAAAAGAAAACACCCTTCAGCGGCCTGCCCGAAGGGTGCCGGGTCGCCGGAATCTGGGACGGCATCAGGATGCCGGTCAAGATTCCGAGCCCCTGGCGCGGCGGCAAGCAAAAGTCGAAATGTCTCACCTCCATCGCCAAAGGAAAAGCCGACATCCTGGTCAACATCGCTCTCTGCAAGGGGCACTCAAGGAGATTCGGGACCTTCACCCAGACCATGAAGAACCACCTCGGCACATTCAACCCCAAATGGGTCCATGAAAGGGGAGAGGGCTCGGACAAGGAAGCTTCCGATTACCTGGTTGCCATCAACAAGACCCCTGAAATCGTCGGCGAGATCGACGCGAAAACGGGCCGAGTCCTCTTCCCGCGCCAGCAGCTCTGCCTCATCGACGCCCTCTGGGCCAGCGAAAAGGGCCCCATGTGCGCCAGCTCGGCCCAGCCCAACCGCCTCTTCATGGGAACGTCTTCTCCCGTGCTCGACTACACCGTGGCCACACGACTCAGGCGGGACACGATGAAATGGAAGATCTTCGAAAGGGTCACGAACCGCTTTCTCGACGATTTCGGCTATAAAAGCGACGAGATCAAGTTTTTGACCCCGGCGGGGTAAACGGCGCGAGCCCGAATGTTCTGCAGTCCACTGCGAACAGCCCCGGGACCGGACGCGGGGTTGTTCAGCCCAGGGCGATCTCGTCGATGATGGCGACCACCATGGAGCGCACCGGCGCCAGGGGGTCGTCAAGAACCTGGCGCGATCCGTTCCCCTCGTCGAGGACGAGCACCGTCTCGCCGGCGCCTGCGCCGACGGCGTCGAGGGCGATGATGGAACGGCCCGCCGGCTTTCCATCGGGTTCGATCCTGTCCACGATGAGGATCTTGCCGTTCTCCATGGCGGCATGGTGGATGGTGGAATAGAGACGCCCGGCGACGCGGCCGATAATCATTGTTCCGCCTCCCCGTCGAGCTGAACACCGTCCACGATGCCGATGACGGCATGGTCGACGGGCACGAACCAGGGATCGAGCGCCAGCGCGGCCTCGCGGCTCGCTTCCCAGTAAACGAGCTCGCCCGGGCCGGCCATGCGGGTCGAATCGGCGCAGACGATGAGCCCCCCCCTCTCGGTCAAGTCCTTCTCCACGGGCTGGACCCAGAGCATGGGAACCCCCTCGAGGCCCTCGCAGACCACGGCCGGAACCACCGTGCCCGTCACCCTTCCCATGTGCATGAACAGTCTCCGCTGCTCGGTATTCTCCGCTATTCGGCGCCTTCCGGCTGGAGGAGCCCGCACTCTCTGAATTGCGTGCTTCCGCCGACCAGGCGCCGCACGCTTCCGTCGAGGCGCGGCATGATATCAACAGCCACGATCCGGTCCTGCTCCACGCGGCTCGTTCCGATCTCGAGCGCGGCCTCCACATCGGCAACAAGACCATCGAAAAGAACGAAAGCCCGGCCGCCCAGGTCGTCGGCCATTCGGATCTCGCTGATGCGCACGCTCGCTCCTTTCACGGCGGCGTCGGCCGCCTTGAGGAGGGACGCCGTGAAGCGCGTCTCGAGAACGCCGAGAGCCTCCTCTTCGAGCGGGGACCGCGCGCCGAGCGCTGCGTCGTGAACAGCCGCGTCCACTTCGGGCAGAAGAACCGAGTCAACGAGAAGGTCCCCGGCCGCCTCGACGCCGGCGCGAAAAGCCTCGTCCACCGAAGCGACCGACCCGCCCACGAGCACGAGGTAGCGTCCGGGATGGACCGTCCCCGCCTTGAGGAGCGCAATGGGAGCGCGCTTCACCATGGCATCGGCGGTGAAAATGCCGCGCGCCACGCTGTCGATGTCGAGAAGTGCCAGTGCGGGATGGCGCATTTTCATACGATCCTGAAATGGTCCACTACAACGCAGCGCCGTTCGCGGCTGAAGCTCAATGGACCGGTGAGGCCCTCCCCGGTCGGGCTCGCGATGGTGAGGCTGCAGTGGCCCTCGCCCCCCTCCCCGAGACCGGCGTAACAAGGGCCGTTCTTGACGAATATGGACGTGTTCATTTCCCGCGCCATCCGGCTCAGGCGCCCGAGATGGTGGGAGTGCATCACGGCCGAATGCCCGTTGCCGCGCTCGGCGCGGACAGCCATGTCGATGGCGTGCTCTGCGCTCTCGACGCGGACGATCGGGAGAAGCGGCATCATCTGCTCGGTCCAAACGAGGGGGTGGTCGGCCGAAACCTCGGCAAATGCGAGGCGCACATCGGTTCCGGCGTCGATTCCGATGTGGGACAGAATGACGGCGGCGTCCCGGCCGATTAAATCTTTGTTCACCACAGCCGGCAGACCGGGACCGCGCATCTCTTCGAAAACCACGTTCTCGAGACGGCGCATCTGGCCCGCGGTGAGAAAAAAACCACCCTGGCGCTTCATCGAATCGATCAACCCGTCGGCCGCCCCGGCGGTGACAAAGACTTCCTTCTCGTCGACGCAGACGATGTTGTTGTCAAACGAGGCGCCGAGCACGATATCGCGGCCCGCCTGCTCGAGGTCGGCCGTCTCGTCGACGACAACGGGCGGGTTTCCGGGGCCGGCGCACACGGCGCGCTTGCCGCTCTGCATCGCTTCGCGCACCACTCCGGCCCCGCCGGTCACCACGAGAAGGCGCACGCCGGGGTGGTGCATCAGGGCCTGGGCGCTTTCGATCGTTGGATCGGCCACAGCCGTCACCAGGTTCTGCGGTCCGCCGGCGGCCGTGACGGCGCGGTTGATGATCTGCACCGTCCTGCACCCCGCCTTCCGGGCGCTGGGATGAACGTTGAAGACCACGCTGTTCCCGGCGGCCAGCATGCCGACGGCGTTGCAGATCAGCGTGCTCGACGGGTTGGTGACCGGTGTGATCGCGCCGATGACGCCGAAGGGAGCCGGCTCGAAGAGGGTTAAACCCCGGTCTCCGCTGAGCGCCTTGGGTGCAAGCGCTTCCACGCCCGGAGTCTTGAGGAGAGCGAGACGGTTCTTGCGGATCTTGTCGTCCACGCGGCCGAGGCCCGTTTCTTCGCAGGCTATCACGGCGAGGGATTCGGCCTCATCGAGAAGGCTTTCGCGAACGGAGTCGATGATCTTCCCGCGGAGCTCGAGGCTCTCCACGGAAAGCCGGCGAAAAGCGTCGGTCGCCGCTTCCACGGCCTGGTCGACATCGGGAAAGAGGCCGTTGAAGAGGCTGTGCGACGCCGGCCGGGCCATTGGAGCCTGCGGGGAAGGAGCCGGGGCGGTGAAAACCGCCCCGGCCTCGACCGGCCGGCCCGGAGACAGCGTTGGGTGCCCAACCGCCTCACCCGCCCCCATCCGCCGGGCGACCAGTCCTGCAATATGCGTTACCTGTTCTTCGCTCAATCTGTTCGCTCTTTTCACTCTTTCTCTCCCCGCAGGCCCTTCGTTTTCAATCGTCGCGGCCCTTCTTGTAGAGAATCTCGCCGCCGATCTCGTAATTGTCGACGATGGCCATGACCACCGCGTCGCAGGGACGCTTGTCGGTGAGCTTCGTCTGCCGGGCCGAGCTCCCCGTGGCATAGAGAACGGTCTCGCCCATGCCGGCGCCCACCACGTCGCCGGCGACGACCGTCGTTCCCGTGAGCTCACCCTTCTCGTCCACCTGCCCGAGGAGGAGAAACTTGATTCCCTCGAGGCTCTCCTCCTTGCGTGTGGAAACAACGGTTCCGAGTACTTTGGCCAGTTTCATGCCAACCTCCTTTCGCGCCCCGGGGCGCTCTTCATCCGGCCCGGAGCCGGACCGCCGCACCTTCTCCGGCGCAGCCGCGAGCCTCCCCGTTCAGACGCCGGGGATGTTATTTCGACTTGGCGAGCTCGGGCTTGCGGCCCAGAGGAATCACCAGATCCACGTTGGAGTGCGGACGTGCAATGATGTGGACGGCTACCAGCTCACCCACGCGGGCGGAAGCGGTCTGTCCCGCGTCGCACGCCGCTTTCACGGCCGCCACGTCGCCGCGGATGACGGCCGTCGTGTAGCCGCCGCCCGTTTTTTCGTAACTGACGAGCTCGACCTTGGCGGCCTTGACCATTGCGTCGGCGGCCTCCACCATGGCGGGAAAACTCCGCGTTTCGATCATTCCCAGTGCTTCGGCCATTGTTTTGTCTCCTTATAACAACAAGAATTTTTCTTTTTATGGAGACGGGCCTTCCGCAGCGCTCCGGCCCGTTTCTTTACTTCTTCACCACCCGCCCTTCCAGCTCTTCCACGGCATGAACCGCCGCCGGAACGGCCACATCGATATCCCTGTCCTCACCGCCGAGGTAGACCCTGCCGAAGCTCCCGAAAGCCCGCACTTCGAGGATGTTGATCTCGGCCGCTTTTTCGGCCTCGTTGGCGGCCAGCGCGGCGTAGGCGGCCGGCTCGCACTCGAGGATGAAGAGGCTCTGGCCGGCGAGGATCATGTTGCCGTGGCGCATCCTGTTGATGAGCTGCGTCTGGTGGTCGTCGAGGCAGCGCACGATCTGGTTCGACAAGACGCGCGGCTTGATGCGCTCTTCCTCGCGCAGGCCGAGGGCGTCGAGAATGGCGCCTCCCGCCTGCCGCACGTCGGCCTGGCTCGGCGAATGGATCTCGAGCATGCCGTAGAGGCGCTCCACGATCTGCATGCCGGGAGTCACCTGCGTCGACTTGAGCGCCACGTCGGTGATGCGGTTGATTTCGATGCCGGGCGAGATCTCGACAAAGAGGCTCGCCTGTCCCTGGGTGGGCAGGAAACCCTGGGCCACTGTGGCCAGGAAGGACGCGAACTGGGGCTGGAGACTGTCGAGAAAGAGATAAGCTCGCAGATCGACCATGCTCTCTCCTTTATCTTACCGTCTTTTATCCGCTGACCGTGACATCCCGGGCCTCCTGAACGATGGCGACGCCGGCGCTGGCCCCCACGCGCATCGCTCCGGCCTTGATCATGCGCTTTGCATCGGCATAGGAACGGATGCCGCCCGCGGCTTTCACCTTCATACCCGAACTCCTCACCGCCTCGGACATGAGGGAGACGTCCTCGCTCGTGGCGCCGCCCGGCCCGAATCCCGTCGAGGTCTTGACGAAATGGGCGCGCCCTTTCCGCGACAGCTCGCAGGCGCGGCGCTTCTCGTCTTCGGTGAGAAGGGCGGCCTCGATGATGACCTTGCAGACGGCGCTCCCGTCGCGGCAGGCTTCGACAACAGCGCGGATGTCGTTGAGAACAGCCTCGCTGTCACCGCTCTTCAGCGCCCCCACGTTAATGACCATATCGATCTCGCGGGCTCCGTCCCGAATCGCCCGGCGGGCTTCGAACGCCTTGATCTCGGGCGGAGTGGCGCCCAGAGGAAAGCCGACGACGGAGCAGACCTCCACCTTCTCTCCCATGAGCTCCCGGGCGGCGAGCTTCACCCAGACCGGATTGATGCAGACGGCGGCAAAGCCCATTTCGCGCGCCTCGGCGCAGAGTTTCTTGATGTCGTCCGCCGTGGCATCCGGCTTGAGTATGGTGTGATCGATATATTTCGCAATATCCTGCGGAATGGGGCCCGGCGAGGGACCGGTGCTGAAGCGGCCCACACCGAGCTGAATGAATTGCCGGGCGATATCAGGGCTTTGGGAAAGGCTCGGACCCTGCACAACATGGCCTGCTACAAGGCTTTGAAGCTTCTGAGCGATTCGGTCGATCTCTTCGTCAGTGAGCGTGATCGGCAATTCGCTCACCGGTCGCTCAACAGGACCGGTCTCTCCACCTGCTGGGCCGGAATCGGGAACTTCCGGCAATGGTTCGAGCTCTCCTTTCTCGATATCACTGATCATGGAAACCCGCTTTTTATGGCGTTCTTCGACACATTCTGTCGAAAGCCAGATATCGACGATCTGCTTTGCCAGACCGGGTCCTATCAGATGGGCGCCCAGAGTAAGAAGATTGGCGTCGTTGTGCTCTCGGCTGTTTCTGGCTGTGGAAAGATCGTAAACAAGAGCTGCACGGACACCCGAAACCTTGTTGGCGGCCATGGCGGACCCGATCCCGGCTCCATCGATCATAATCCCTTTGTCACAACGGCCTTGCGAAACCCACTGAGCCACGGCCCAGGCGATTCGTGGGTAATCGACAGCTTCATCGGATGAAGTACCGAGATCGACGATCTCATGGCCTTGGTTCCGCAGGTATTCGGCCAATATCCCTTTCAGCCTGAAACCGCCGTGATCCGCGCCTAATGCGATTCTCACGAGAACACCCTCTCTCTTACAATTTTAGTAACTCATTTCTACGACCAGACTTGAGAGTCATCATCTTTCTCGGTCGCCGGAGTCGCTTCGATCCTGCCCGATGCTCCGGCTACGATTCTTCCGAGCTTTCGAATATGAAGCTTCAACGACTCGAGTCCCAGCTCGGTAATACGAAAACCGGTCAAAATTCGGCGGCCCCGCTTCTGTTTGATAATCTCCACGTACCCGGCTTGAGCAAGTTTCCGCGTTTGCACGTGCAGATTCCCATCGGCCAGCCCGGAAGCTTCCTTGAGCTTCATAAAAGTAAGCATTCTGCCCGGTGCAAGGACAGCAATGATTCTGAGCCGCGCCTGAGAAGTGAGATGATCGTCGAATTCCAAGGATAAGTAACTCCGTACATCTTAACCATTACTTCATAATCGAAAGTTATCGACTAAAAACAGGAGATGTCAAACACTTTTTAAAAATTATTTACTCAATTGCTTCATAATTGAAAGTAATCGACAGAGGGTTATAGGCAGGATTAATGAAGTGTTCGAATCAAAACGAAATCAGGGTGACGCAGGCGTTATGAATCACGTGAATGATAATGGGCGTCAAGAGGAGCCTGGAGCGTTCAAAGCTGTATGCCGCGAAAAGACCGAGAATGAAGGCCGGTATCACAGTGATCGGAGGGTGCACCACGGCAAAAACAGCCGCACTTGCCGGAATGGCGAAAAGAGGGGCAACCGTTCTCCTCATACCTTTATAGATCAGACCACGGAAAATATACTCCTCGAATAAGGGGGCGAGCACGACCGCCAGGATCGCGAACCCCATTCGGCCCGCATCCCTGACTTCAGCCATGCGAGGCAGGTCATTTTTCAGATCGATGGATGGACCGACCCGTTCGACAAGCCAGAGATAACAGAAACAGAGGCTGAAGCTCGCGATCCCCCATCCCGCCCCCGAGGCGAGAAGTTTGGCGACTCCCTTTTGAGCTTCGCGCCTGGGAAGACAAAAACCGACGGCTTCGGCCAGGTTGGGAACTTCGCGCATTGTGAAGATGAAGAGCGACAAGAGGGTGACAATAGCTCCGGCGATGCCGTAAGCGACAACGACAGCCGGCCCTGCGCCGAGGCTCTCCATTAACAAAAGGGAAGCGATTCCCTGGATCACGAAGAAAACGAGCGCAGCGATCAATCCATCGCTCAGCGCCAGGCGCGGCGGGGGGACGGCCACGGGATCGAGCATATAGGGGACCTGATCGCGCACCTTCTGCCAGATTGCGGCAGCCAGAAGGGAACAGAGAACGAGCATGCCCGCCTTGTGCCACATGATGGGCGTATAGATGGCGTAGCTGTACAAAGCGGCCAAAAGAGCGAAGAGATAGATCCTGGCCGGGCTGACCCTGCGGCTCAGCTGCTCCTCCATCAGGTCGGTCCCGAGGATTCCCACCCCGGCAGCGACAACGGAGTAAATGAATATCCCGGCGATCACCATGAAGACATTCAGCACGATATGGAAATCGACGCTTTCCAGGTGAGCGATCGACCATCCCAGCATGGGGAGGGGAAAGATGAGGGCGAACAATCCCCAGAGGATGACTTTCCTGAAGAGAATCCCGTCGATCTCTTCGGGAAAGGTGAAGAGAAGCCAGAAAGCCTTCCCCTCGAAGGAGAGGACTCGGATCGCGCTGAACATGAGGGAGTAGGTCCCGATCCCGAAAGCGATCATGGCGGCGTGATTGAAGTCGGACGCACCCGCCTTGAACATCTGGGGATTGGCGATGATCTGGAAGAGGACCACGGCGATGGGAATGAAGAGCGTCTGAACGAGAAAGTTGCGGTCCCGCATGAGGAGCCGGAGCTCTTTGGCCACGATTCCTTTGAACCAGTGATTTCTGCGGCCGGAAGGCTGCGGGTGACTGCGGCGAAGACGGCTGTCCCGGGCCGTCCTCTCCCCCGCCGCACGGCCGCGGCGGCCCTGGAACGCGCCCGCCTCGGTGACCAGGCCGTCCCGGACAAGCCCTTCCGCCGCCGCGACGGCTCCCAGGCAGAAAACGAGCCCGCACCCGAGAAGCGCGCCCAGAGAAATGAGAGTGTCCATCCCCCCGAAAGAGACGCGCACGGAGAGACAGGGCGGGATCCACGCCATCGAGGAGCCCAGGAAACCGCTGATCTCGACCAGACTGGAAGAACCGCCGGGCGTGGCGAGCATCCACGAGAGCCCGATCATGGCCCCCATGCCCGCAACAGTGCACAGGGCCTGGATGTTCTTGAGCCTGTCCCGGCTGAAACGCTTGCGCAGCCATGTCTCGGCCACGAGGTGAACGGATCCGAAGGCGAAGAGAACCAGGATCGTCGCCAAAGGGGCCAGCACGAAAGCCCCCGCTCCCAAACCGAAGCGCCAGTAAATAACGAACAAAAAGGGCAGGAAGACAATCCATCCGAAGAGATTGCCGGCCGCGTATTCCGATACCTTGGCGAGAAAGAGACCCCGTGCCGGGACGGGAAAGGTGAAGAGCCATTCGAGCGTCCATCCGACCTGGCCCAGGTCCTGAGTGCCGCTCCCGAGGGTCAGGAAGAAGAGAATCACGAAGAAGCAGAGCAGAATGAACTCACAAGCATGGAACAGAGAGCGCTCGCTTACATGCCCCAATGTTCTGTGCTCACGAACCCCTCCTCCCAACCCGATATTCGGATCGGCTGATGCTCTTATCGCCTCCGATTTTTTGATCTCTCTCGACTGGTACTCGATGATGCCCACCGACATGAGGCCGAAGTTGAGGAGAAAGATCACGCTCAAGATGATGAGCATCGCGGGATTCTTCCCCGTCTTCCGGGCCGTGGCCCGTCTGGGGAAAACCTTCCTGCTCCTTTTCCTCTTCCTGCCGCTCATGTTCACGAGCTGCCGGAACCGGCGGAGGAGCGCCATCCTGGTCAGAATCAGGTATGCCCTGAATGAGGAGGGGAGATCACTCATGAGTCTCCCCGGACGTGACAGCGTCCTCCCCGGACGTGACAGCGTCCTCCCCGGACGTGACAGCAAAGAAAACCTCTTCCAGCGATCCCCCTTCGGCCAGGTTCTCTCTCAGCTCGCCGAGGAGGCCCGAGGCCTTCATCTTCCCCCGGAACAGAATCCCCACGCGATCGCAGAGCTTTTCAGCCTGATCGAGGAGATGGGTGCTGAAGAAGACCGACTTCCCGTTCACGGCCCACTCCCTGATCATCCCCTGCAGGGTCCGCGTCGCCATCGGGTCGAGACCGCTCGTGGGCTCGTCGAGAATGAGAAGGGCCGGGTCGTGGAGAAGGGCCAGGATCATGCCGAGCTTTTTCTTCATCCCCCTCGAGTAGTTCACGGCGAACTCGTCCAGGGCGTTGGCGAGGTCGAATTTCTCGATGAGCGGACGGGAGCGCCTATCGATCCTGCGGTCCGGGAGGCCGTGCATCTCGCCGGCGAAGCGGATGATCTCACGTCCGGTCAGGTAGTCGTAAAAGACGGGATCGTCGGGCAGGTAACCGACGCGGCTCTTGACAACGGCCCGCTCTTTAAAGCAGTCGAGGCCGTCGATGAGCGCCGTGCCCGACGACGGCTGGAGGATGCCCATGAGCATCTTGATCGTCGTGGTCTTGCCGGCGCCGTTCGGTCCGAGAAAGGCGAACACCTCGCCCCGGCGGACGTCGAGACTGAGCTCGGTCACGGCGGCGAAATCCCCGTACAGCTTGCCCAGCCCGTCCGTTTTCACAATGAATCGTTCCGCGGGATCGGGCTCTTTCGTCATGACCCCGCCTCGCAGGCAGCGCGCCCCATGCGAAGAGCGTGGGCGTCCGATTTCGAGTGATCGGGCGCGAAAGGCCCCAGATCGGCATCGAGATGGAGGAGCAGGATCGTCGACTTGTCGGGCTTCAGGCGCCGGGACGGCTTGAACGATTCCGCCTTGTACCGCGCCTTGCTCGATATTCTGACCTCGTCCACCGAGCCGCTGAGGCAATCGATCGGTTCTCCGATCCGGTTCGGATCGGCGCCCACGTAGAAGGGAAAATCGTTGAGAGTGCGTTTCCCCGAGGCCGGAACCTTCGCCGCGCACTTCCCGTTCACGTAGATGCGGATCTCCTCCCCGTCGAAGACGCCGGCCAGGTGGTACCAGCGGCCCGGCACGAGGCTCGTTCCCTCCGCCCTCGCCGTGGCGTATCTCCCGTTGAGATGAATCGAGAACTCGGGCACCCCGTCCCCGGCGAAGATGCAGTACTCCGAGTTTTCCGACTTGGCCAGGATGGGCCTTCGCCCCTTGTAGGTCTCGGCGTTGACCCACCCCTCGAGCGTAACGGGACCGTCGGGGAGAGCGATGCGGCCGCTCTCCACCCTGAGACAGCTCGTTCTCCCGTCGAGGCGGAGAACGCCGTTCTTGTTCTTCGCGGAACGGGCGAAAAAGCCTTCGGGAAGGGAGGTGAGCTCCGCCTGGACTGTCCACGACCGCTCGGGAAGAGTGATGCGCGCCCCCTCTGCGAGGTAGTCGACCGCGGCCGTCAGGGTGGGCAGGCACGCCGCGCCGGCGATGGCCGACCCGATCGATTCGTACGAGATCGAAACGCGCGCCGTCCCGCCCGGGGGGATGACCCGGTGCGAATGTCCCGGGCGGAGGATCCACGCGCCGGGATAGGCGTCGGCCACGATCGTGGCTTCCACCGGCCGGGAGGAGGGGTTCTCCATCTCGAATTCGTAGACGCCCTCGGCCTTCCCTTCCGCCGCGATCCGGATGGGAGAGAGCGCGGCAGGCCTCGCCGCGGCCAGAATCTTGTCGAGCTCGTCGCGCCGCTTCGGCGTGATCTCCCTGGGGTCGAGCACTCTCCCCACCGGGACGGCGGCCACGCTCATCCTCTTCTTTCTCACCGTGACGACGTGGAAATGGTGGAGCCACCCCGCCTCGGGGAACTCGAGCTCCTTGCCTCCCCCCGTGGTGGCGAGGGCGAAGTACTCGATCCCGTCCCTGATCCCGGCATAGTGGAGGCGGTGGATGTGGCCGGCGAACACGGCTGTCACGTTTCCGGCCCGGGCCAGCACCTTGTGCACTTCGTTCCAGTTGCTGCCCGGGTACCTCCTCTCGATCCACCGGGGGTGGTGGAGGAAAAGGAAGACATGGTCGAGCGCCCGCACCTCTTTCAAAGCCCCCTTCAGCCAGTTGATCTGGGTCGGGCTCATCTGCGTGTGCTCGGGCCGGCTGAAGCCCTTCCGTCCCGTTTCCGGGTCCCCTTCGTCTGAATAGAGCACGAAAAAGGCCGCGTTCTTGTGAACGAACCAGTACCAGAGCGGGCCGAAGTGCTTCTCATAATTCTGTTCGTGCCCGCCCTCGGGCCGGCCCGGACCGCGCCAATAGACATCGTGGTTTCCGGGAACGGGGTACCAGGCCATGCCGAGCCCGCCCATGACGGCCTGGTACTCCCTCATCTGCGGAATCCATTCAGCCGTGATGTTGTATCCCTGCACCAGATCGCCCACGGTGAGCACCAGGTCGGGATCGATGAGGTTCGTGTCTGAAACCGCCTGTTCGAGCACCTTGATTCCCTCGGACGGACCGCCGGTCCGGTCTCCGTAGATCACGAAATGCCAGACGTCATCCCCCTTGGGAAGAGGGAGGAGCCGCGTCCCTTCCCTCGACGTCCGGACGACGTCTTTGTCCCCTGCAGAGAGGAGCGGCGCCGGAAAAACGACGGTGAACAGCAGAGCGAGAAAAACAACGTGCTTTCGCATCACGAGCTCCTTCGGAACAGGCCGGCTTTCATTGAAAAAAGAGAGAGTCCCTGCTCAATCGACGATCTCTCAGACTTCGAAGTTGACGATGTTGCACGTGATCGTGTTCATCACACCATCGATATTCTGGACCTCTTCCACGACGGTTCGGGCGATGTCGTTGTAGTCGGTCCCCTGCATGGTGGCGATGATGTCGTACGGCCCGGTGATGGCGTCGACGCGCTGAACCGTTTTTATTTTAGTGAGCTTCTCGAACACGGGCCTGGCTTTCCCCATGGTCACATTGATCAGTACGAACGATGTGGCGAACATTCTTTCTCCTTTCCATTCGCAGTTGTTGTCGGCCGCTCGGCGCCGGCTCCGGCGCCCGCATATCCATTCTTCTTTTTACCACCTTGTTCCTTTGAAAAAAAGTCCGGTTCAAACCCGTTTGCCGAGGCTCTTGCCTGCCTGACGGAGAAAACGAGCGAAATGGGCCGCCGTCGCGGCTATACTCATCGGACCGGCAAAAGCAAAAACCGGCCGGACCGGAAAGGACGGGAAGAATGGGCCACAGGCTGATCTATGGAATCGACGACGTGCCGCGGCCGGGAACGACCTTTCTTCTCGGGTTTCAGCACTACCTCACCATGTTCGGCTCCACCGTGGCCATTCCCCTGATCCTGTCCGAGCCGCTCGGAATGTCGGGCGACCCGGCGGCCCTGGCCATGCTGATCGGCACCATGTTTTTCGTGAGCGGGATCACGACCCTGCTGCAGACGACATGGGGAAACCGGCTCCCGCTCGTTCAGGGCGGCACCTTCTCCTTTCTGGCCCCGGCCATGGCGATCTGCGGAATGGCGGCCCTTTCCAAAGCGGGCTGGCAGGTCCGGCTCCAGCACGTGCAGGGCGCCGTTATCGCGGGCTCTCTTTTCGAGATCGCCGCGGGCTACCTCGGGCTGGTCGGGAGGTTCCTCCGTTTCGTCGGACCGATCACGATCGCTCCGACCATCGCCCTCATCGGGCTCGCGCTCTTCAAGATCGGGGCGCCCGTGGCCGGCGCCCACTGGGGAATCGGCGGGCTGACGATCGCGCTCATCATCCTCTTCAGTCAGTACCTCCGCCGCGTGCACCGCTTCTTCGAGCTCTTTCCCATCCTCCTCGGAATCACGGCCGCCTGGGGAGCGGCCTGGATCCTGACGATCACGGGGGTTTTCCCCGAGGGGCACCCCGCCCATGTCTCGACGGCCAACGTGGAGGCCGCACCCTGGATCTGCGTACCGCGCCCCTTCCAATGGGGCTGGCCCGTCTTCGTCCCGGCGGCCGTGGTGGGCATGCTGGCCGGCACCATCGCCTCGATCGTGGAGTCGGTGGGCGATTACTACGCCTGCGCGCGCCTGGCCGGCGCACCCGTGCCGGACAAGAAGATCGTCAACCGAGGGATCGGCATGGAAGGGATCGGGTGCCTCGCGGCCGGCATCTTCGGAACGGGCAACGGCACCACATCGTACAGCGAGAACATCGGCGCCATCGGGCTGACTCGCGTGGGAAGCCGCCGCGTGGTGCAGGCCGGGGCCGTGCTCATGATGGGCTTCGCCGTGTTCGGCAAGTTCGGCGCCCTCTTCACCACCATCCCCCAGCCGATCGTGGGCGGCATGTACTGCGCCATGTTCGGCATGATCGCGGCCGTCGGCCTCTCGAACCTCCAGTTCGTTGACCTCAACTCGGCCCGGAACCTCTTCATCCTCGGCTTCGCCTTCTTCATGGGGCTCTCCGTGCCCGAATATTTCTCCGCCAAGCCCGCAGCCTTCGATCCCTCCTGGCTCGCCGACATGGTGAACACGCTGGGCCGGACCGGCATGGCCGTGGGAGCATTCTCGGCCATGGTGCTCGACAACACGATCCCGGGCACGCCCGAGGAGCGCGGGCTCACGGCCTGGATGAAGGGATGAGAATAAAAACGACGAAAGAGGGCGCCGCCCCGGCTATAATCATCATCAGAAAGGCGGGCGGCCCGAAAATTGATCGGACCGCGGAGATCGGCCATGGACGACAAAGACCCCAATGACGGGCGTCCCGTTGATCGGCGACAACTGGCCGCTCTGCTTCCCCGAGAGACCCTGGGTTGGAAGCCCGAAGGGCCGGACGGCGTCTACACCCGGGACACCCTCTTCGAGCTCATCGACGGCGGCGCCGAGGTCTACCGTTCCCTGAATGTCCAAAGAACACTCAGCCGGCACTACGTGAAAGCGGGCGCTCCCGACATCATCGCCGACGTCTTTGATATGGGAACGCCGGAGGACGCCTTCGGCGCCTACCACCATGACATGCACGAGGGGAAGGACGCCCGGATCGGCCGGGAGTCCGAGTTCCTGGGGAGCAGCCTCACCTTCTGGAAGGACCGCTATTTCGTCTCCATCGTCGCCTTCGACGAGACGGAGGAGATCGGCAGAGCCCTGCTGGAGCTCGGAAGCGGGACGGCGGCGAGGATTCGGGGCGACGGCGACGGGCCGGACCTGGTGCAGCTTGTTCCCGGAAAAAGCGTGGTCTCCAGCCAGGTGCATTACTTTCACGACAAGATGCTCCTCGACCGTCATTATTCTCTCGGTGACAAAAACATTCTCGGGCTGGACAGCCGGACCGAGGTTGTCCTGGCGCGCTGCAGGCCGGTGATACCGGCCCGGGCGACCCCGGCCAGGAAGGCTCCGGCCAGGAAGGCTCCGGCCAGGAAGGCTCCGGCCGGGGAGAAAGCCAAAGCCCCGCTGCCCGCGCTCCTGATCGTTCGCTATCCTTCGGAAGAGAAAGCGCAAAAAGCACACGGCCGCTTCATGAACGAATACCTCCGAACCGCGGCCGGCAGCCGGGCGGCACGGACGGAAAAAGGCCTCTGGGCCGGAGCCGATGTGGACAAGGACCTCTTCATCGGCGTTCTCGACGCGCCGGACAGGAACGAGATAGAGAGGCTGATCAGCGAAGTCAGGAAAAAGCGCAGCCGCAAAACCGACAAGGTCAAAACCCAAACGGAGAAAATCGATGAAAAAGAAGAATAAGAGACTGACACGGCGTGATTTTCTCAGAGGCGCCGCCGGAGCGGTTCTGGCCGGAACAGCAGGCTCGAACATCTTCTGCACATCGGAACCACAAGAAGGGAGAAAGCCGCCCGCACCCGAGGTTGTTCAAACAGTCGAGGGGCGATCCGAACGCTCCAGGGTGGTTCTGATCCGGGACGAGAACGTTCTTTACGCCGACGGCCGGCCTGATCCCGTGATCCTCACCCGCATGCTCGACGACGGCGTGAAAAGGCTTCTCAACGAACCGAGCGCGGATACGGCCTGGAGCAGGCTCGTGAAGCCTTCCGACACGGTGGGTATCAAGAGCAACGTCTGGCGCTTCCTGCGGACGCCGCCCGCTCTCGAAAAAGCGATTCAGAAAAATTTAATCGGCGCGGGCGTATCCGAAAACCGGATCAGCACCAGCGACCGCCGGGTGCTGAAAGACCCTGTCTTTAAAAAAGCCACGGCCCTCATCAATGTCAGGCCCCTGCGGACCCACCACTGGTCCGGCGTAGGCAGCCTCATCAAGAACTACATCATGTTTTCGCCGAGACCGGCCTCGTGGCACGGCGACTCGTGCGCCGACCTGGCCGGCCTCTGGGACCTTCCCGAGGTCAAGGGAAAGACGCGCCTCAACATCCTGGTCATGCTCACACCCCTCTTCCACGGCAAGGGCCCCCACCACTTCCAGTCGAAGTACACCTGGAAATACAAGGGTCTGCTCACCGGCATCGACCCAGTAGCCGTGGATGCTGTGGGTGTCCGAATCCTCGAGGCGAAGCGCAGGGAGTACTTTGGTGAGGACCAGCCTTTCACGGTATCGCCCAAGCACATCGAGGTGGCGGATAAAAAATTCGGGCTCGGCACGGCCGACCCGGACAAGATCGATCTGATCAAGCTCGGTTCGAAGGACGGAATCTTTATTTAAGCAGGCGTGGGATTCCAGCGTGACCCGGTTTCATCATCTTTGTTCATCTCTCAGCTTGCTCTTGGTCTTCCTGGCCGGCGCCGCAGCACTCGCCATTCCGGCCTCGGCGCGGCCGGCCGACGAAAAGCCCGTTCTCCGGAGCGGTACCCTGCCCGATGATTTCACCCTCGACGGCATCCTCGACGAACCGGCCTGGGCGGCGGCGGATTCGATCGACAACCTGACCATGATCGAACCGGACGAAGGGGCGGAACCGACCGTCCGCACCGTTGTGAAGGTCTTGAGCGGCCCCGACGCCGTCGTCTTCGGAATCCGCTGCGCCGAGCCCGAACCGGACGGTATCGTCAGCTTTTCCGTGGCGCGCGACGCGTCTCTCAGGCACGAGGACCATGTCAAGATCGTGCTCGACACCTTCGGCGACGGGAGAACGGGCTATGTCTTCAGCGTCAACCCCTCGGGCGCCCGGTACGACGCCCTCGTCATCAGCCACGGCGAATACGAAAACGACGACTGGAACGGTCTCTGGGAAGCAAAGACGGTTTGCGAGGACAGGGGCTGGACAACCGAAATCCGGATTCCCGTATCGACCCTCAACTTCAAGAAAGGCCTGCACACCTGGAACTTCAACGTGCAGCGCCGCGTCCAGCGGCTGATGGAGACGGACCGCTGGGCCTCGCCGCACCGAGATTACGAGATCACCCAGACACGCCACGCCGGCCTCCTCACCGGCCTGCCCGATTTCGACCTCGGCCTCGGCCTCTCCGTCCGGCCGGCTCTCGTGACAGGCATCGAGAAACCTTCGCGCAACAAGGAGAGCGATTTCGACAGCGAGATCAGCCTCGACATCACCCAGAAACTGGGCCCCAACCTCATGGCTCTGCTCACCCTCAACACCGACTTCGCCGAAACCGAGGTCGACGAGTTCCGCACCAACCTGACGCGTTTTCCCCTCTTCTTTCCCGAGAAGCGCACCTTCTTCCAGGAGGGATCGGACGTCTTCGACTTCGGGTTCGGCCTCTGGCCCGACATCATGCCCTTTCACAGCCGGCGGGTCGGTCTCGTCGACGGGAAGGAAGTCCCCCTCCGGGCGGGGGCGAAGATGTACGGCCAGGTGGGCGACTCCAACATCGGCCTTCTCGTGGCCAACATGGGAAGAGAGGACGGCGTGGCGCCCCAGACGAACCTCGGCCTCCTGCGCTTCAGGCAGAACATCTTCGACGAGTCGTCCGTGGGCCTGATCGCCACCCAGGGAGACCCGCTCGGACGAAACGACTCGTGGATGCTCGGAGGGGATTTCACGTACAACACCTCGGAATTCATGGGGGACAAGAACTTCCTCGTCGGCGTCTGGGGGCTCTCCATGGACCGCGAGAGCCTGGGCGGCGGGAGCCGGTCCGCCTTCGGAACCAAGATCGACTACCCCAACGACATCTGGGACGTCATGTTCACCTACAAGCGGATCGGCAAGGATTTCGATCCCTCACTCGGTTTCGTCCCCCGCACGGGAATCAACAAATACCACGTGAACGCCGACTATGCGCCCTACCCGGAGTGGGACCTTGTCCGCAGGATGTACTACGAGCTTTCGGCTTATCTCATCACCGACCTCGAAGGCGACTGGGAGAGCTACCGCGTCTTCACGGCCCCCGTGAACTGGACCCTGGAGAGCGGCGACTCTTTCGAGTTCAACGTGATCAACCAGGGCGAGAAGCTGCCCGAGAACTTCGAGATCTCCAACGGCGTCTGGATACCGGGCGGCTCCCACGATTGGACGCGCTACCGGGTCCAGGCCGGGACCGCCCAGAAACGGCGGCTGAGCGCGGAAGCGGCCTGGTGGTTCGGACCCTTCTACGACGGTGAGCTCGACACACTCTGGCTGGGGTTCGACTGGAATCCCCTTCCCCTGATCACGATCGAGTTCCATGGAGAGCGCAACATGGGCCGCATGAAGAGGGGCCACTTCACCGAAGAAGTTTACGGGAGCAGGCTCCGGTTCAACTTCTCGCCCGACCTCACGCTCAGCAGCCTGATCCAGTACGAATCGGGCGACAGCACGATCGGCACGAACACGCGCCTCCACTGGATCGCCACGCCCGAGTCGAGCCTCTACTTCATTTTCAACTATAACTGGAACGAGATCGACAGGCACTGGAAGAGCGTGTCCAACAAGTCGCAGATCAAGATCGAGTACACCTTCCGGTTCTGATACGACCCGGCGGCGGGTTCCCGGCGGCAGCATAAGCCCCCTCCCTTTTTTCTCTTCTCCCCGTCCGCCGGATGTTATATTGCCGCCATGGAATGTCCCATCTGCAAGACACCCATGGTTGTTTTCGAGTTCCGCGAAATCGAGCTCGACTACTGTGCCGACTGTCTGGGGGTCTGGTTCGATGCCGGTGAAATCGAGCTCCTCATGGAAGACGGCG
>CAZWHE010000031.1:18830-29976 GCA_964633825.1 uncultured Phycisphaerales bacterium
GCCAAGAGGCCGAAGACGCCGGCCAAGAGGCCGAAGACGCCGGCCAAGAGGCCGAAGACGCCGGCCAAGAGGCCGAGAAGAGCACGCTCGACTTGAAGCCCGCTTCCCAAAGGGCCGGCGAGGCTTTGAGAAACTGCCCCCTCTGCTCGAAGAAGATGGAAAAAGTCTCGCCCGCCGGCACGGAAGGGCGGGTTGTCCTCGACCGCTGCACCCAAGGGGGCGGGATTTGGTTCGATAAGGGAGAAATCGTCGAGGCTTTGAGCGGCTTGTCCCGAACACCCGGGGAGGAGAACATTCGGATCCTGACCGGTTTTTTGAACGAAACCCTGACCGACATAGCGGACGGCTGAGAGCCGGCCCGCAAACCCGGAGGAGGATTAAAAATGTATCCATTGCTGATTGCCGGCGGCATTCTGTTTCTGTTGGTTCTGTGGACCTTCGCCCTTTACAACGGCCTGATCCGCGCCCGGAACGCCGTGAAGAACGCCTGGTCCCAGATCGACGTGCAGCTCAAACGGCGGCACGACCTGATTCCCAACCTCGTCGAGACCGTCAAGGGCTACATGAAACACGAGCGCGAGACCCTCGAGGCCGTGACGAGTGCGAGGACGGCGGCCATGGGCGCCTCGGGCGTCGCCGAAAGCGGCAAGGCGGAAGGGATGCTGACCGGCGCGTTGAAGACGCTCTTCGCCGTTTCGGAGGACTATCCCGATCTCAAGGCAAACCAGAACTTTCTCGCACTCCAGGAGGAGCTGACCTCCACGGAAAACAAGATCTCCTTCTCCAGGCAGGCCTACAACGACGCCACCATGTCGTACAACAACAAGACGGAGGTCGTGCCGTCGAACATCATCGCCGGCATGTTCAACTTCCAGCAGGCCGAGTTCTTCGAGATCGAGGTCCCGGGCGAACGGGAGGTCCCCGAGGTCAGTTTCTCGGGCGAAAAGAAATAACGGGGCGATCCATTCGCGGACGCCGCATTCGCAACCATACGAGGTGCTGCATTGTGGGAGCTGATTAGAGCCAACCGCCGCAAGTCGATCTTTCTGGTCGTCGTCATGGCCGCCCTCCTCTTCGCCGCCGGGTTCGCCGTGGGCGAAATCCTCATCGGCCCGGGAGCGGGCGTGGCCGGGCTCGCCATCGCTTTCATCGTTTGGATGATTCTCACCCTCGTTGCCTTCTTTCAAGGGAAAGAGGTCTTCATGGCCATCGCCGGGGCCCGCAAGATCGAGAAGAAACACCACCCGCGGCTCTTCAACATCGTCGAGGAGATGACGATCGCGGCGCAGCTCCCGGCGATACCCGGCGTCTACATCATCGACAGCCGGGCTCCCAACGCCTTCGCCACGGGACGGAAGCCCGAGGTTTCGGCCGTGGCCATCACGACGGGCCTTCTCAACAAGCTTAACAGGGACGAGCTCCAGGGCGTCATCGCCCACGAGATCGGGCACGTGAAAAACCGCGACATCCTCTTCATGACCATGATCGGCGTCATGATGGGCGCCATCGTTCTGCTGGCCGACATCACCATGAGGGCGCTCTTCTGGGGCGGGGGCCGCCACAGGTCCCGCTCGTCGTCGGGCGGCGGCGGGCAGGCCCAGATCATCATCATGGCAATCGGGCTCGTTCTTATCATCGTGGCCCCCATTATCGCCCGGATCATCTACCTCGCGGCGTCGCGAAAGCGCGAATACCTGGCCGACGCCTCGGCCGCGCAGTTCACTCGCTTTCCCGAGGGTTTGGCGAGCGCCCTCGAAAAGATCGCGGGATCGACGGAGAAGATGAAAAAGGTGAACCGCGCCATGGCGCCCATGTACATCGTCAACCCGCTGATGAAGGCGTCGGGAAGGAGAAAGGCGGGCCTCTTCTGCACCCACCCGCCTCTCGAGGAGAGGATCAGGATCCTCAGAAGCATGGCCGGCTCGGGCGGCTTTGAATCGTACGACAAGGCGTATCGCAAGATCACGGGCTCGTCGTCGCCCGTCATACCCGGGTCCGCCATGACCGGACGGAAAGAAGCGCCCCGAAAACGGAAGGCGAAGAAAAAAACCATCCCCGTTCCCATTCCCGTCATGGCCGCGGCCGGAACCCTGGAGAGCGTTCGCGAACCCGAAACGCATTCGGGAAAAGTGCGCGAAACAACGAACGCCCTCTGGAGGTCGCAGGGCTACAGGTTCATCGAGTGCGGCTGCGGCGCGACCCTCAAGGCGCCGGCCTCTTTCAAAAAGCCGGACGTGAAGTGCCTGCGCTGCGGCCGGTCCCACAAGCTTTCGCCGCCCTCGAAGAGAGGAAAAGGGGAGCGCTGATTAACAACACCGCGTCCGCGGGAGACGAGCGCGCGTTCACAGAGAGAACAGCATGGAAAACACCATCGGAGTATCGTGCGCGCTCGGCGCCGCCCTGGTCTGGGCCTGCGCCATGGTCCTCTTCCGAAAGAGCGGCGAGCAGGTGCCGCCCCTGGCCCTCAACCTCTTCAAGAACATGGTCGCCATCGTCCTGCTGGCAGCGACACTCGGCATCATGGGAGAAGGATTCGCCGTGCTCGCGCCCTTCCCGGCCCGCGACTTCTGGATCCTGGCGGCGAGCGGAATCCTGGGCATCGCCGTGGCGGACACCCTCTTCTTTTACGGCCTCAACCTCTGCGGCGTGGGCATCATCTCCATCGTCGACTGCCTCTACAGCCCGTTCATCATTTTTTTCGCTTTCCTTCTCCTCGGCGAGACGCTCGCTCCCCTGCAGTATCTGGGCGCTGGCCTGATCCTGTCCGCCGTCTTCATCGCTTCGCGGCACAAACCCCCGGAAGACAGGACGCGCGGCCAGATGATAGCCGGCGTTTTTTTCGGCGCCGCCGCCATGGGAACGATGGGTCTCGCCATCGTCATGTCCAAGCCTGTGCTCAACGGCTTCCCCGTGGTCTGGGCCACCACGATCCGCCTCGTTGCGGGTGAGGCCGCCCTTTTCATCTTCATCCTGGCCCTGCCCGTTCGGCGTGCCCTGCTCTCGGCGTTCAAACCCTCGCACACCTGGAAAACGAGCCTGCCCGGAGCCGTGCTCGGCGCCTACCTCTCGTGCATACTCTGGATCTGCGGGTTCAAGTACACCGACGCATCGGTGGCCGCCGTTCTCAACCAGACCAGCACCATCTTTGCCATCGTGCTGGCCGCTTTCTTCCTGAAGGAGAGCTTCACGCGGCGCAAGCTCGCTGCCGTGGCCCTCGCCATGATCGGAATCCTTCCGGTGATGCTCTGCGGCGATTCGAACGTCCTGTTCACCGAGGGCGACGGCCGGATCGATGTCTCGATCAGAGGAAAGCCCTTCACGAGCTACCTCTTCGGAGAGGACCTGGCCAAGCCGATCCTCCACCCCCTGCTCTCCCCGTCGGGCATCGCCGTGAACCGCGCCTTTCCACTCGCCCGGGCGGAGGGCGAAAGCGAGGACCACCCCCACCATGCCGGGCTCTTCTTCACCTACGACCGCGTCAACGACGACGGCTTCTGGAACAACACGGCTCCGCCGCCGCAGATCCGCCACGAGAAAGTGACCGAAATGACCGGCGGCCCGGGCCGGGGCGTGCTCTCGTGCGTCATGCATTGGGTCGGCAAGGAGGGCCGCGCCCTGCTCGAAGAGAAAAGAAAGATGGTCTTCCTCGCCGGCGATAGGGAGAACGTCATTGATTTCACGATCGATCTCATCGCCCTCGACGAGAAGGTCTCCTTCGGCGACACCAAGGAGGGAATGTTCGCTATCCGGGTCGCGCCCTGGCTCAAGGAAAAGGGCGGAACGGGCGCCTACCTGAGCTCCAACGGCCGTCGCCGAGAGAAAGAGGTCTGGGGGCGGCGCGCCCGCTGGGTCCGACTCGAGGGAGAGAAAGAGGAGCTCACCATCGGAATCGCCATCCTCAACCATCCTTCTTCGGTCAACTACCCCACCTACTGGCACGCCCGCGGATACGGCCTCTTCTCGGCCAACCCCCTCGGCCAGCTCGCTTTCGACAAAGCCCGGAAAGTACCGGATGCCGAACCCTTCGCCCTGACGCTCGAGCCGGGCGAAAAGGCGCGCTTCCGGTTTCGCGTGATCGTTTACGAAGGACCGCGGACCGCGGAAGAGCTCGAGGCTCGGTTCCGGGAGTTCGCCGCGGACGCCGGGGACGAAACCGCGAGCCCGCCCGCTGTTGAGGAGCCGGACGAGTGACAAAACGCCGGGGAGACAAGATCCTGCTCACGGGCAGCCGGGGTGCGGCAAGACGACGGTCCTCATCCGCATCGCCGAACTGCTGAACGAGAAAAGGATCGCGGGCTTTACCACGCGCGAGATCCGGTCCGGCGGGGAGCGGACCGGCTTCTCGATCCGGACCTTCGGCGGTGTTGAAGGCGTCTTGAGCAGCGTGCGCTTCGCCTCCGGACCGCGCGTGGGCCGGTACCGCGTCGACGTGGCCGGCTTCGAAAAGATCGTCCTGCCCGAACTGGTGAGGCCGGCGGTCGAAATCGATCTCTTCCTCATCGACGAGATCGGCAAGATGGAGTGCTTCTCCAAGGGCTTCGTGGAAGCGGTCGGCAAGATCCTCGACAGCCGGACGCCTCTCGCGGCCACGGTGGCTCTTCGGGGCGGAGGCTTCATTGCCGAAACCAAAGCCCGCAGCGACGTGGAGATCATCGAGGTGACTCGTGCAAACCGGGATGCGCTGCCGGGCGAGATCGCGGACCGGCTGTAACGGAAGGACCAACGGGTCGAGACTACTCCCCCTCATCCGCCGGAAGCCTGGCACGCCACTCCGCCGCCTTGTCGGCTTTCCCCCAGGCATCGTACAGGTCGACCAGGCAGGAGAGCGCCTGGTGCGTCCGGCTGTTGTCTTCGCCGAAGGACACGGCAAACCCGGAGTAGGCTTTGAGCAGGTGTTCCTCCGCCTCGGTGTACCGCTCGAGACCGGCCAGGCACTTCGCGTACACCAGGTGGAGAAAGAGTTTTGATTGATGCCCCTCGGGCAGGGCCGCGGCATCGTCGAAACCCTTTTCGAGAAGGGGCAGGGCTTCGGACAGGCGGCCCTGTGAAACGAGCAAATCGGCCAGGCAGTTCATCGTCGTGATCGTGTCGGGATGTTCCTCTCCGAGAACGCGGACACGTATCTCGAGAACCTGCCGGTAAATCGGCTCTGCTTCGCCGAGCTTGCCCCATTCGAAGAGAACATTGGCCAGGCAGGTCATCGAGCTCAGTGTGGCCGGATGCTCCATCCCCTGGCTGTCTCTTCGGAATGCGACGACTTCCTTCGCAATCGATTCGGCTTCGGCGAACCTTCCTTGATCGCCCAGCACGCAGGCGAGATCATTCATGGAGTTGAAAATATCAGGGTGTTCGCTTCTCAGCGTACGCCGACGGATTTCGAGGGTTTTTCGATAGATCGCTTCCGCCTCTAAAAATTTATCCTGCCCGCGAAGCAGACCCGCAATGTTCCCATTTGAACAGAGCGTCTCGGGGTGCTCGCTTCCCAGGGTTCGGTTGCGGACATGGAGAACCTCCCGGAGAATCGCTTCGGCCTCGCTGAACTTGCTCTGATGTCTGAGCACACTGGCGAGGTTGTTCAGAGCGCCGAGCGTCATGGGGTGCTCCGGGCCCTTTATCCTCCGGCCGGCATCGGCGATCTTTCTCAGCACGGGTTCCGCCTCTGAATCCTTGCCCTGGTCGCTCAGCACGGCGGCGAGGTTGTTCATCGTTCGGAGAAGGTTGGGATGATCCTTTCCCAGAACACGATCGCCCATCTCGAGGATCTCGCTGAAAGCCGATTCGGCGCCCACGAGATCGCCGCTGTTATGAAGAACGATGCCGAGCGTGTTCAGCGGGCCGAGAATAGTGGGATGCTCCTTCCCCAAGGTCCGGCGGCGGACCCGGACGACCTCCCGCAGAATCGGCCCGGCCTCGGAAAGCTTGCCCCTGCTGCAGAGCGCCGCTGCGAGCTTTTCCATCGACGTCAAAGTCTCTGAATGCTCTTTCCCCTTGACGCGGCCGTGAATGTCAGCCGCCGCCTGAAGGTGGCGCTCGGCAAGCTCGAACAGGCCGAGCTTCAGATAGGTCCAGCCGAGCGTCCGCCGCAGCGACGCCTCGATCTCGGGCTGATCCTTGAAATGCTTGTCGATGTCGCCTTCCGCTTTGGCAAGAACGTCCACGACTTTCACATCCTTTCCGAGCTTGCCGGGGTCGGGAGAGGAGAGCATCCTCTCGAGAAACCTGTTGATCGTCTTCGCCTTTTCCGCCTCGCTCCGGGCCTCCTTCCAGGCCTTTGTGGCCTCCTCGCTCGCCTCGCGGGTTTTGTCCATCTCCTCACGAATCCGTGGGAGGGACCAGAAGACGATGTTGATGAAAATCGCCACAAAGGCGAGAAGTGCGACGGCCACGGCCGTGCTCACCACGGGATTGCGCTTGATCACTTTCACCGTCCGCGTGACCGGCCCCGCCGGTTTGGCCAGAATAACCTCGCCGTCGAGATAGCGGCGGACGTCGCCCCCGAAGGCGGCCATGGTCTGGTAGCGGCGGCGGCGGTCTTTTTCGAGCGCCTTGAGCACGATCGTTTCCACGTCGCCGCGCAGGGCGCGGTCAACCGTGGAGGGCCGCTTGGGCGGCTCCTCGCGGATCAGGCGCGCCGCTTCGATGACAGCCGTATTGCGAACGTTATAGGGAACGGTTCCGCAAAGAAGCTCGTACAAGACCACGCCGAGAGAATAAACATCGCTCCGAATATCGAGGTCGTCGGGATCGGCCTTGCACTGTTCGGGCGACATGTACTGGAGGGTCCCGATGAGCTGGCCCACCTCGGTGTGCACCGTGGTCAGGGCCATATCCGAATCGGTGGCGCGGGCCACGCCGAAATCGATGATCTTCGCCTTCCCCTGCCTGTCCACCAGGATGTTGGACGGCTTGAGATCGCGGTGGATGATCCCCTTCTGGTGGCCGTGGTGCACGGCGTCGCAGACCTGCCCGAAGAGACGGAGGCGCTCGCGGGCGGCGAGGTTCTTCTCGCGGGCGTAATCGGTAATGGCGAGAGCGTCGGGGATGTACTCCATCACGAAGTAAGGCACGCCGCCGGCTTCGGCCGCCGCACCCTCCTTCCTGTGGGTGCCGGCCTCGATCACCTGGGCGATGCCGGGATGCCTGAGCCTGGCCAGGATCTGCGACTCGTACTCGAAGCGGCGCAGGGCCGACCTCGAAGCAATCCCGGCTTTCATCACCTTGACGGCCACCGTTCGATGGGGATGCTCCTGGAGCGCTTCGTAGACCGTTCCCATGCCGCCCGACGAGATGAGGCGCTTGAGAACATAGCCCCCTATCCGGCCGCCCACGCGCTCTTCGCCGGTCTGGATCGGTGTTTCGAGAAAATCGCCCGACCCGGCGTCCGATTCGAGGAGGGCTTTGACCTCGGCAAGGAGATCGGGGTCGCTCCGGCAGGCTTCGTCCAGGAAGGCCCGCCGTTTCTCCGGCCCCAGCTCGATAGCGGCTTTGAAGATCTCTTTGACGCGCTGCCAGCGATCGGTGTCCATGATTTTGTTCACTCCCTGCCGTCTCGGTTAAAGCGGCTTTTTGAACGATCATCATAAGGAATGATCAAGGATGAGAAAATAAGCAGAGAGGATAACTCTTGCGAAAAACAGACAAATTATGATATGATTTTCAAAGAGGCGGGAACCCAAACCCGCCGATGGCACACGAAAAAAGACCATACAAACAGCTTGATCGCCGCACCGCGGTTCCGGTCCCTGCACGAATAAATTCTAAAAAAGGAAGGAGAACCGAAATGTTGAGACGTTTATTGCCGCTGGGTTTCATTCTTCTTTTCGCCCCGGCCGCCCTCGGCCAGGCCGACTTTGAAGACGTGGTCTGTTTCGGCGACAGCCTGACCCACAACGACCTCCTCTGGATCGCATACGGCACCCCGCCCGACCTCTACGAGGCGGACCCCATGGAAGCGGTTTTCAACAAGGGCGCGGAGTCGGGCGATCAGCTCGCCAGCTACGCCGTGGCGGGCTCGGAATCGAGCGACGTCTCCTACCAGGTCGATCTCTACCTCTTCTTCCGCCTGATCGGCGCCCAGGACGCGGCCTCCCTCTACTGCTTCGAGATCGGCGGGAACGACATTCTGAACAACGACGGCATCCTCGCCGCCTCCCCCCCGGGTCAGGACCCGGCCGCCGACGCCGTGATCGACAACCTGATCAGCAACATCAAAAACAATCTCATGACGCTCTGGCTCTCGAACATGAACGCCCAGTTCGTCATCTGGACCGTGCCGGACGTGACGCTCACTCCCGACCTCTGGCACCTCTCCCCCGGCCAGGCCGCCAACTTGCGGGCGCACGTGGAGCGCGCCAATAATTTCATCCGGTCGCTCCGCCACTTTCCCAACGTCGTTGTTTACGACCTCTACAGGATCCTGCAGATGATCGTGGCCAACCCGCCCGTGCTCTACGGCCACCAGCTCGTTCCCCCGCCCGCACACGGGGACTACGACCATCTTTTCGCCGACGAGCTCCACCCCACGGCGGTGAGCAACGCTTACATCGCCAACGGCATGATCATCATGATCAACAGGAAGTGGAACGACGGGATCCCCAAATACACCAACGCCGAGCTCGCCGATCTGGCGCACATTCCGCACTGAGGCGGGGGGAGGGTGGACGGTTGATCAGCGAAAATTAGAATTTTCACCTGCGATAGAAAGAGAAAAAATGAGTGTCGCCGTTCATTTCTTTAATTCCCGGCGCTGTTTTTCAATCCTTTTTCTCACGTCCTTACCGACTTCCATTATTTCCTTCGCCACCAACGGCTCCTCACCCAGGTCAAGCCGCAGACCCACAAGTATAGGTTCCATCAGCTCCGAGCTTGGTGATGCCTGAAGTGTTTCGAGCACATCATGGCCATGTCCTCTGGCCGCCAGTTCCATAATCAATTTGATGGCATCTTTCATAGATTGCTCTACTACAGTTTTGTCTTTCAGATAAATCCGTAAATATTCAAGCGCTTCCTTAGAGCGTTCCGGTGATCGAAGGATAAGTGTGCTCAATTTTACTGCTGCCCACGAGCTATCCGGATCTATATCCATCGCCTTTCGGTAAGCTTCTTCGGCTTCATCATATCGATTCAGATGTTCGTGTAGAAGTTGACCAAGAAGTTCCCAACCAAATGAAACAGACGGTTCAATCTCGGTGATTTTTCGATAGGCTTCTTCGGCTTTTTCATATTGATTTAAATGATCTTGAAGAAGTAGACCAAGATGCAACCATGGCCAAGTTATATCTGAATGAATTTCAATAGCTTTTCGGTAGGCTTTTTCTGCCTCATCGTATCGATTCAAGTGCATGTGCAAAAGTTGGCCAAGTTGTCCCCATGTCATGGCATGATTATTCTTTATTTTTATAGCTCTACGGTATGCCTCTTCGGCTTGTTCAAAAAGGCTCAAGTTTTCATGATAAATAAATCCAATGGCTCCCCACTGAACATATTGCAGTGATTCAGGGGTATCCTTGATGGATTCTTTTAAGATCCGAACAGCTTCTTCCGGTTGCTTTTGCTTTTCAAGTAAATCACCAACCCGGCTCATTAACTCATTAATACGTTCTAGCTCATCCTTGGATATACCTTTATGGAGCTTACGGAATGAAGCATCTTGTGATTCGATTTCATCATGTGAATCCCGACGACCAACAACCTGCGCTTCCGATTTCGCTTTGTAAACACTTATCTCATTGATTTGTGGTGGAAGATCTGAAAGCTTAAAAAAATCAGGTGGTATATTTTTAAGGAATTGTTCCCTGAGCTCTGATTGCTGAATGTTATCCCAAATAATACCGAAAGCACAATAATGGTCACTCCTGACGCGGGGATCATTGAGGCAGCAGGCTTCCTCTGCAATATATTTCGCAGCATCGACAAGTTCTTTGGGTTCGTAGAAACGGATCATGAACTGTACGGCGAGGTGCACGCGGTTTGCCGGTCCCCCTCGACGACGCATCAGATAGTAGACATTGTATAACCGCTCCGCTACTTGGTAAGCAATCTTCCTGGATTCCAAAGGAAGTTCGACAACGGCGCTCCGGCTAACCAACCGTTTGAGTAGAGAGCTCGCCATATTGACGTTCATTCGAGCATAATCGGAGACCTGTCGGGCTGTAGCAGGATCCCAGATTTCAGCGAGCGCTAAAAAGGCTTTGCGCTCAGTGGGTGCCAGTCCGTCGATCTGGCTCTTGAAAAAAGCGGTGTGATCATCCACCAGGAACGTTAACTCCTTTATCAACTCCCGGAAGGATTTGTGCACTCTGAAAGAGGAAAGCATTGCGAGCAGACGTGGGTTTCCTCCGGTAAGGATCTCGATAGGGCGCACTCGATTGGGATCCAGTGTGTCTCCTGTAACGGAAGACAATAAAAGTCTGCACTCTTCCGTGTTAAGCTGTTTCAATTCGTGGATTTTAAAGGCTTCAAAAAGCGCCTTGTCAATGCCTTTAATATCATCGAAGCGTTTGGTGGCAGTGGCGAGCAACATGAACCGCGGTTCATTTTGAAGAGTGTGGCGAATTGCCCAGGCGTGCTCCTTATCACTAAAGTCTTTCATCATCTGGTGCAGATTCTCAACAATAAGCAATATGCGCTTGTTCTTTTTATCGGCGAAATCCAGAAGCTGTGCTAAAGCTCGGTCCTGCAAGCGGGTCTCACTCGATTCCGTTCGCAGATCCTCGTACGTTCGCATCATGTTTTCGTCGTTCGTACAATCAGCAAGGTGAAAGAGCGATTCCATCCAGAACTCGCCCGCCGTGGTGGCCTGGTAATTTTCCTCTGCAAAAACGAGCGGAAACCAGCGCTTGTTCAGCTCAGGCATCCGGCGGATCTCTGCGGCCACGCGGAGAACGAGCATGGTTTTTCCGATGCCCCGCGGACCGATGATCAGGACGTGCTGGTTCGATTCGTACCGGTTGTCACGAATGACATCGAGGATGAGATCCAGATCTATTCCACGAACCACAAAGGAATCGACTAATTCATCCTCAGTAAGGAATGCAGGGTTGTATTTCATTTGACGCGGACAGATAACTCATTCCCCCCTCTTTTCCACCGGGACATAGAACTCGCTATACCTTCGGCGCCACCAGTCCTTTAAAAGCTTAGACAC
>CAZWHE010000032.1:0-29831 GCA_964633825.1 uncultured Phycisphaerales bacterium
TTTTCCTTCTTTTCCTTCCCCTTCTATTCGTGTCGTTGGCCGGCCTGAGCGGTGTCAAAGTCCCCCAAGAACAGATAAAAAACATCGACGAGCTCGTCGACATGTCGCGGTCCAAAGACCGTGCCGAATGGTGGGGCGCCGTTCAAAAACTGGGGGAGACGGCCAAAGCCGGTAGGGAGACGAGAGAACTGGTCTGGGATCGGGCGGCCGTGAACAGCGCGGGCATGAAGTTCGTGAAAATCGACCCGGGCCGCTTCACCATGGGGCCCGACAAGCACCGGGTGTTCAATGTTCAGCCGGCCCACGATGTCCATATCTCCAATGGGTATTTTATTTCGGTAACGGAAGTCACGAACGCCCAGTTTCAAGAGGTCGATAAAAAATTCAAGCCGGACGAAAAGTATTCTCCCCGCCCGGACTCTCCTGCCACGAATATTTCGTGGGAAGAGGCCCGGGATTTCTGCGAGTCCCTTTCGAAGAGGGAGGGAGTCGAATACCGCCTGCCCACCGAGGCGGAATGGGAGTTCGCGTGCCGGGCCGGCTCCGACACGCTTTACTCGTTCGGCGATGGTATAGAAGACCTGTCGAGATATGCGTGGTTCGATCGAGCGGCGGCGTGTGCGTCGCCGGTGGCGCTCCTCAGGCCGAACGCCTGGGGTCTCTTTGACATGCACGGAAATGTTTTCGAGTGGGTCTCGGACTGGTATTCCGACAGCTACTATTCGGCTTGCGCCGAGAAGGGCCTTGTCCAAAATCCAACCGGACCTTCGAGGGGAAGAACGCACGTGCTCCGGGGAGGGGCGTGGAATGTGAGTAATTGTTCGGCATTGACCTCTGCAGCGAGGTTTCCTTTGCCTGTTTTCGATAAAAAACCTTTTTCCAAAGATGTCGGTGTCAGGAAAGTCATCGGATTCAGGATTGTCAGAGAAGTAGAACAGTAGAATTCCGGGTTAATTCCCGTAAATCAATTTACACAGCTCTCTTTATCGGCGGGCCGGCGGGCTCGATCCAGGGTGATGAATAAAAGCACGTACAAGTGGTTTTACGACAACATCCACAGCCGGTATTACAACCTGATGATCAAATGGTGCTTTTTGCCTTTCGGCGGTGAGGAGAAGTGCAGGAGGAAATTGATCGAATCCATCGATATTATGCCGAACGAGAAAGTGCTCGACATGTGTTGCGGCACGGGGGGCGCGACATGTTCGATTTTGGAAAAAGCGGGTGACGGGAGCCGGACATTCGGTATCGATCTGTCGTCGGGACAGCTGAGAATCGCCAAAAGAAACCCGAAGCTTCGCAACGTAATGTTTCTGGAGGGAGACGCGGAGCGCGCGGCGTTTGAAAATTGCTCCTTTGACAAAGTATTCATAGCCCACGCGCTCCATGAGATGAAAAGGGTTTCGCGCTTGAGAGTGTTGGCCGAGGCGAGAAGGATGTTAAAGGAGAATGGGGAAATCGTTATATTGGAAGTGGATAATCCAAAGAGCCTTTTGGTCCGAATGCTGGCCGGGCTTTGGCTGTTCTATTGGCTGCCGCTGAATCCCGAGACAGCAACCCGAAGGGACATGTTCAGGCGGGGATTGTCGAACGAAGTCAGAGAAGCGGGTTTCGAAAAGGTTATAAAAACCTCGATGTTTCGGGGAGCATTGCAAACCGTTCAAGGGGTGAAGCAAACGGGAGCTTTCAGTGGCTAAAAACATTGTTGTGTTCTCCGACGGCACGGGACAGGAGGGGGGGCGCGGCCACGGCACGAACGTCTACAAGCTCTTCAACATGGTCGAAGACCGCACGCGGAAGCAGGTCGTGTTCTATGACAGGGGCCTGGGGACGGGCTGGCGAAAAATCACGGGCAACGCCTCGGGGATGGGGATATCGAGGAACATTCTCGATTGTTACGAATTCATTTTCAGGCAGTACGGTTCGAGGGACCGGATCTTTCTCTTCGGATTCAGCCGGGGAGCGACAACGGTTCGGAGTCTTTCGGGATTCATTCACCTCTTTGGGATTCTGCCGAAATCGCGGCCGGAGCTCATAAAGCGCGCCTACAAGATATACAAAATCAAAAACAGGAAAAAACGCGAAGACCGCGCCGCGGGCTTTGTAAAAAAACATCATACAATGTGGTGTCGAATCAAATTCCTGGGGGTGTGGGACACGGTCGCAGCGTTGGGAATTCCCTTCAAGTGGCTCGACGTTTTTGTGGACAAGATCCCGTTTTTCCGCCACAAATTTCATGACCTGCGTCTCAGCGAGAGTGTGAGCCACGCGCGCCAGGCCCTCGCCATAGACGATGAGCGATTGACATTCCACCCGGTGCTTTGGGATGCTCGGATCAAAAAAGACCAGACAATGAAGCAGGTTTGGTTCTGCGGGATGCACACGGACGTCGGTGGGGGTTATGAGGAACAGGAACTGTCGGACATCCCGCTGGTTTGGATGGTCACGGAAGCGAAGCGGCACGGCCTCCGGATTTATCCCGAGCACGATGTGAGCGTCAATCCCGACCCGAACGGCATGATGCACGACTCGCGCGGAAGTTTTTTCACCCGCTTTTACAGAAAGCGAATAAGATCGTGGGATTCCAAGACAAGGGGCAGGCCGACGGTGCACGAAAGCGTTTTGATGCGGAAGCTCAACAGGAACAACAGGGAATCGCCGGAATACGGACCTTGGATATCCGGGGGGGAACAAGCCATCGAACCCTGGCCCGAGTCCTCGAGGAAGGGAGGTCATCTCTTGTGAATCAACCGTGTGCTCTGAAATCCGGCTGTCCGATATTTTGAAAACTACGATCATGAACAAAGACACACACCACAACATCAAGATCGGCGTCATCCTGGGAATATCGCTGCTGGTGTTTGTGGTCGTTATCCTGATCCAGCGAATTCCGCAGGACCCATGCTATCATAACTTTGCAGACCAACGCCGAATCGCCGGCATCCCCAATTTCTGGAACGTCATTACAAATCTGCCTTTTCTGCTGGTCGGGCTCGCAGGGTTTCGGCTGGTTGCCGGCGGCAAGTTCGCGGGGGGCTTGCGGGAGCTCAGAGCGAATTACATGGTGTTTTTTATCGGGATCATTCTCATCGGCCTGGGGTCGGCCTACTATCACATCAGCCCCACGAACCGGACCCTTGTCTGGGACAGGCTTCCCATGACCGTTTCCTTCATGGCGTTTTTCTCGGCTATTGTTGGTGAACACCTTTCCTGCCGGGCGGGACGGCTGCTCCTTTGGCCTCTATTGCTGGCGGGTCTCTCTTCCGTTCTCTACTGGTATGTGTCGGAGGTTCGGGGAAGCGGCGATCTCCGTTTTTATGCTCTCGTTCAGTTTCTCCCGATGCTGCTGATGCCGTACATTATCATCCTTTTCCGCTCCGGCCTGTCGGGAAGCGGATATCTTTGGGCGGTCCTCGGCATCTATGCCGCATCCAAGGTTGCAGAGCTTCTGGACGGAGAAATATTCCGGCTGCTCGGCGCGATCAGCGGGCATTCCATCAAGCACCTTCTTGCCGCCCTGGCCGCGTATTATCTCGTTGTTGCGCTGAAAAGAAGAAGCCCGCTGAAACACGCCCCTGACGGAGGATAGTATGGAACCGGTCGCTGCCGGGCCGGCGGTTTTTTAAAACCTGGAAACGAAGACAAATTCAATGAACCCGAAGACAAGGGAAAACATTCTCGACCTGATGGACTCGTGCTTTACCTCGGCTGCGCTGGGAGCCGCCATGGAGCTCGGCCTTTTTTGGCTGCTCGAAGAACGGCCTCGCAGCGCCGAAGATGTGGCCCGGGCCTTGAAAATCCCCAAAAACCGTTGTCACTACTGGCTCCAGCTCTTGGCCGGAACCGGCCTTGTTGAAAAAACATCGGGCGTCTTTGCGCCGTCCGCAGCGGCCCGGTCCGCGATTCTCGATGAGTACAGCCGGGAATCGTGGGTGCTTCTGGCCCAGGAAGCGAGGGAGCGCATTCCGGCGATACTCGACCTGCCCGGATCTCTTCCGGAGCCCGGCTCGGTCTGGGAAGCCCGGGGCCTGGAGCCCCCGGATTACAAGGATCGCATGTCCGAGAATCCTGAGAGAGCACGCCGTTTCACCCGTATGCTCTACGAGATTCACGGGCCTTTGGCGAACGCGCTGGCCGGTTCCCTGGACATGAATGGGGTGAATCGCATGATGGATCTGGGCGGGGGATCGGGGGTCGTGTCACTGGCTTTGCTGCATCGGTATTCCGGCCTGACGGCGGTGGTCGTCGATATCGAAAACGTCTGCGCCGCCGGGCGTGAAATCGTCGGCAGCCATGCGGCTGCCGCAGACGCCGGCAGCCATCCGGCTGCCGAAATCGCCGCGATGAAACGGATCACCTATCACGCCGCCGACTTTCTCCGCGACGAGCTGCCGTCGGGATTCGACATGGTCCTGGAATGCGACGTCAATGTTTACGGCGAAGCGCTTTTCCGCAGGATCAGGAATTCGATCAATCCCGGAGGCCGCCTGGTTGTCGTGGATCATTTCGCTCCGGCCGAGGGCGTTGCGCCCCCGTCGCGCTTGCATTGGGCCTTTCAAAAATCGATGGCTCGTCCCGATTTTGCCTATCCGACCGTGTCCGAAGTCCGGACGGAGATGGAACGGGCCGGTTTCCGGATTATGCCCAAAGACATTTATTCCCTCGCTGTGGATAAAACCGCAAGGTTCTTGGATGGTATAACAGTGATCGTTGCTTATAAATAGACCCGCTTGGGAGAATATTGAAATGAGCTTTATATGGAACTTGATTCAGCAGAGCCAGATCGGACGCTCCCGTGCCGAGGCTTCGACGGCAAAGACCGATGCGCTTCATGCGCAGCAGAGCGCGAGCGATGTGCGGCATGAAATGGGCTCGAGGCTCGACCGCCTTGCCCTTGTCTGCCAGGCCATGTGGGAGCTCCTTCGGGAAACCCAGGGCGTCACCGAAGAAATGCTGATCCGGAAGGTCAGCGAGATCGACCTGCGTGACGGGAAGCTCGACGGCAAGCTTGTGAAAAACATTCGAAAGTGTTCGGACTGCGGCCGTGTCATGAACTCTCGACACACGAAATGTATTTACTGTGGTGCGGAGAACCTGTTGGACAGCGCCTTTGATCAGGTATAGTTCACAAGGGATGTTGAGCTCACATGATAGACATCGCATATCATGACACGGTCGCGGTAGTGAAGCTCGCTCGAAGCGTCACCAATGCACTGAGCCTGGAGCATGTGGAACGATTGGCCCGGGCTCTTGACGACGTGAAATCCAACCCCGAGGTGCGCGGCCTCGTTCTGGCCGGCTCGAACGACAAGTTCTTCTCGATCGGATTCGACATCCCTCGGCTGATCGATCTGTCGAGAAAGGATTTCGGGATTTTCTACCGGACATTCAATCAGCTCTGCCTGCAGCTCTTGGTTCTCCCCAAACCGACGGTCGCCGCGATCGCGGGGCATGCCATAGCGGGAGGGTGCGTTCTCGTTCTCTGCTGCGACTATCGATTCATTGCGGAAGGGCGCAAGCTGATGGGGCTGAACGAGATCAAGCTCGGAGTCCCCGTGCCGTATCCGGCCGACTGTATTCTGCGGGACCTCGTTGGAAATCGGAACGCCCGCGATGTCATGGAAAAAGGGGAGTTCTATCAAGCGGAAGAATCTCTGGGCATCGGCATGGTCGACCGGGTCCTGGCATTGGAAGAAGTCCTGGAAAAGTCGATCGAAAAGGCCCGGCTGCTCGGCTCGATGCCGCGGGAAGCGTATGGCGTGATCAAGCAAAACCGTGTCGCCCCGATCGAAAGAAAGATCGCCGCGCACGGGGAGGAGAGAGAGAAGCTCTTCCTGGATTGCTGGTTTTCCGGCGAAGCACGCCTGCGGCTGAAGAAGGCGATGGAGAATTTTTGAGAGAGAACACGACGGGAAAGCCGCTGTTCCCGCCACTTGTTGATATATTCCTGTATATTAGAAAACCGGGAGCAGCCTCCGCCGCTCCCGGCGGTGAATCGCACACAATGGAAAACATGAAATATCGGGGCGATGCCGTCATCATTTTTTCCACTTGATGGCCGTGCCGCTTACAACCGATTCGACGGATGTGTAAATGCCGAGCAGGATATAAGTGTAATTGAGGTCGATGCGCAGGTTGATGATGTCGTCCCCGCCTTGGGCCTTGGCGACCGCCAGGCATTTGCCGTATCCGCTCTCTCCCGTGGCGAAGAGCCCCAGAATGTTGTGCGATCTTCCCCGGCCTTCTACGGGACCGACGATTTCAAAATCTTTTCTTTGAATATGATATTCGGTTGAAGACGTGTTATCGGCCGGATAACTCACGCTTGTAAAGAGAATGCTGGGAGGAGCACCGCCGGGATGCGCGGCTCCGTATGATCCGGGAGCAGCGCAGCCTACTGTCAAAAAGACCAATGAACCGAATAGAGCAAGCAGAACCAGGTTTTTTTTCATGAATTTTCTCCTTTGTTTATGATTGCTGAGAACATGGTTGAGAGTAAGAAAAACAACGCTTTCGGTTATTGTTCGGTCTGCTGCTTTGCATTATAGAGCCTGCGCCGGATGAGCTCGTCGGCGGCATCTTCGATGAGATAGGGTATCTGCGCCTTGGGGCCTGTGATGAAAAACCAGAGCTTCCAGGGCGTCTCCACATGCTGTTCCAGCGTTTGACCCGTCTCGATATCGATAAGCTCGAAGGTGACGGTCATTCCCACGACCAGGGCGATGTCGAAATTGCCGGCTTTGACGATGAAGAGGGTCTTGCTCCCGTGCAGCTTGCCGAGCTCGGCGGCTTTCTTGGCGCCGTCAACAATATCCTCTTCGTTGAAACCGAGCTCCTCCAAGATTCTTTCGAGGTATGTTCTTTCGTAGATTTGCAGGTTGGTGTGCTTGCTGAGCCTATCGACGACAATATCTTCGAGGATGTCATGAGAGTTTTGAAGCTCGTAATCCGACGATTTTACAATCACGACCACGGATTCTAATCCTTCCAGGTCCCAGGGATCTTTGGGTTCGGGTGCGGAGCAGCCGCCGGCAAAGAGAGAGGAAAGAGGCACAAGAAAAACAAGTATGATCGCTCGCATAAGAATCGCCCCGAAATCCCAAATAACACCATTGCTCACAAACAGGATATCGTTATCGACTGGATAGAAAAAGGAGAAATTCAAAATTCGGAGTGGACCTCAAGCCATTACAAAAGACACACATCGCTTGAGGTTGATGCCGGTTCTGCGCGACGGATGGTTTGCTCGCGGCCTGTTTCTCTTTTTGGTAAGCTGGGGATAAGAACCTCGATGCCGGCCGCTGCCGGTGACAACCCTTTTTGAGGAGGAATGATCGATGACCGGGAAGCAGTGGGACAACCCGCCCGAGATGCGGATCGATCCGGGCAAGATGTACAAAGCCAAGATCGAAACGAACAGAGGTGTGATCGAACTGGAGCTCTATCCGCAGCACGCGCCGAAAACAGTCAACAACTTCGTCTTTCTGGCCGAGGAAGGATTCTACGACAACGTGACGTTCCACCGTGTGATCGGTGATTTCATGATCCAGGGAGGAGACCCGACCGGCACGGGCCGGGGCGGCCCCGGCTACAGGTTCGAGGACGAGGTCGCCGACAATCCGTTGAGCCACGAGAGGGGCGTGATCTCCATGGCGAACGCGGGACCGGACACGAACGGAAGCCAGTTCTTCATCACCCATTCGCCGCAGTCGCACCTGAACGGGAAGCACACCGTGTTCGGTAAGGTCGTTGAGGGGCTCGGTGTAGTGGACGCGATCCGCCAGGACGACAAGATGGAGAAGGTGAATGTGAGCGAAGGCTAACCCGGTTGTTGGAGCGAAGCCGCATGCCCGGCCTTGAAAAATATACGATACTCGTGGTCGACGACGAGCCCGACATTCTTGAGTTCATCAGCACGGTGTTGGAGGACAACGGCGCAAAAATTCTCAAAGCCCATGATGGTGTCGAGGCTTTGGAGGTCGCGCGGAAAGAAAAACCCGACCTGATGACTCTCGATATATCGATGCCGAACAAGGACGGCACCCAGGTCTTCGAAGAAATTCGTCAAGATCCTGAAACCAGGGATATTCCGGTCTGCATCATATCGGGCAAACCGGAGCTGCGCCGATTGATCTATCAGCGAACCGTTCCCCCGCCCGAAGGCTACCTCGACAAGCCCATCGACGACAAAAGACTCTTGCTGAACATCAGAAAGATCTTGTCGCTCCATTGCCGGAAAACCGACGGCTCTGCAGCCGAACAAGGCTGATGGATACGGTCCGGTACGTGCTGGGCGTTCTCATGGTGGCCCTCTTCCCGCCGGCGCTCCTCTACTGGCTGGCCATACACCCATTCGCTTCTTTCTGGCGAAAGCTCGGTGCAGCGAAAACCTATTGGATTCTGGTCCCGTCGTTGGTCGTTGTAGCCCTTTTTCTTTATCTTGTCCGTGAACGGCTTCTGGGCGCGGATCTCGGCACTCAATGGACCCTGGCGGGAATCGGTTTTACCTTTTACCTGATCGCGGCGTTCGTCGGGTTGCGCGTTCACCGCAGCCTGACCTATCGAATTCTTGTGGGGGTTCCCGAGGTGTCGAAGACCGCTTCTCCCGGAAAGCTTCTGCACGAGGGCATCTACGGCGTGGTCCGCCACCCGCGGTATCTCAGCATCATGCTGGGGGCTCCGGGCTTTGCCTTGGTCATCAATTACACGGGGGTCTATGTGGTGATGCTCCTGGTCTGTTTGGTTCTGTATATCATAATCGTGATCGAAGAGCGCGAGCTGTTGGATCGGTTCGGCCGGGAGTATAGGGAATATCAAAAGAAGGTGCCCATGCTGATTCCGCGCCTCCGGCGGAAAACAAGATGATTTGTTGATCCCTCGAAGGGCTGCCCGATTGCCTGCAACACATTTATTTTGTATAATATCTCGATCGGTTTCAGGTATTTTAGGAGAAGGAAAAACCGCTATGCGCCGCGTTATCTCTATCTCCGGTCTTCTCGTTTTATTTGCGACGCTCTTCTCCGCGCCCGTCTTCTGCCAGACGATCGGCAAGAGCAGGGCGGGCCCGCTGAATCACGAACCGGCCTGCGCTGCCAGGAGGGTCCCGGCGGAGTGGGAGCCCCACGCATCGACCTGGATGCAGTGGCCCAAGCCGGTGGAATACTCCTACAGGAAAAACTTCAGCGACATCATCGATGTGCTGCAGAGTTATGAAACGATCGACATCGTGGTGGGAAGCAGCTGGGCCGAGACGCAGGCTCGGAATTATCTGACCAACCAGGGGGTGCCTCTCACCAATCTCAACTGGCACATCATGCAGTATGACTGGGCATGGATGCGCGACAACGGGCCGGTCTGGGTCAGTGAAAAAAGGGAACCGATCGTTCAGGATTGGGGGTTCGACGGCTGGGGCGGGCTCGTCTCCTACTGGTCGAACGACGACACCGTTCCCCCGCAGGTCGCCGCCGTCGAAGGCGTTTTGTGCGAAGATTTCAACCGGCTGATCAACGAGCGGGGAAACCTCGAATTCAACGGCGCGGGCGCTTTGATCACGTCCTGGGCGTGTCTGAGCGATCGGAATCCCGGATGGAGCCGGGCCGAAATGGAGGCGCTGTTCAAACGGGCCTTCGGGGTGACGAAAATCGTTTGGCTTCTCAGCGCCCCTCCCGGCGACGTGACCAACGGCCATGTTGACGGCATCGCGCGCTTTATCGACGAGGACACCGTCGCCGTCGCCCGGTACGTGAACCAGAACGATCCGGACGCCTGGATATACGAAGAAGCGGCGTCGATCATTCAGGCCGCGGGCTTCGATGTTGTGCGCCTCGATGTTCCGGGTTACGTGACGTACCACAGCACTCAGATGCCGGCCATATACATGAACTGGCTCGTGGCCGACGGGGTGGTCGTCATGTGCGGTTTCGGTGTTCCGGCGTGGGACAACGCAGCGAAAGACGCGGTCGAAACCTATTTCACCGGACGGGATGTTTTCGTGGTCGAAACCCTCGAGCTCTGGTATTGGGGCGGAGGCGTTCACTGCGTCACCAATGATCAGCCGGCGCGGTAGGCGGCGTACCGGGCTGCGCCCCGGGCGCAGCGGAAGCACGTGAAATAAACGGTCCAAGGTTGGGACGATGGCGTTCAAGCTGACACGGCGAAAATTTCTCTACGGATCCCTTGCGGTTTGCCTCGGCGCCGTGGTCGACGTGCGCTTCCTGGAGCCGCGCTGGCTGCGGGTGACGCATGTCAAAGTAAAGCTCCCGGGGGAAAAACCGGCCCGGCCCTTCAGGATTCTTCATCTCGCGGATATGCACGCGTCCGATCATGTTCCCGTGCCGTTCATCCGCCGGGCGATCGAGCTCGGTCTCTCTCATGAGCCGGACATCACGTGCCTGACGGGAGATCTGATCACGTGCCGCATCCCAAGCCGTGACGAGTATATCGCGGCCCTCCGGCTCCTCTCAAAGAGAGGACCGTGCTATGCCTGCTTCGGAAATCATGACGGAGGGGCGTGGGTGAATCTGCGCGGCGGATATCCCGACACCACCGAGATGCAGCGGTTTCTGGAAGAGGCCGGTATCTCCGTCCTGTTCAACGAGGCCGTTGAAAAGGAAATCAACGGGACCATGGTGAGGCTCGTCGGGCTCGGCGATTACTGGGCGAGGGGCCTCTCTCCGGAGCGCGCGTTCTCCCCTATCGAGCCTTCGTCGAGAGCGCCCTGCATCGTGCTTTCCCACAACCCGGACACGAAAGAGACTCTCGACGGCTACTCCTGGGACCTGATGCTCTGCGGGCACACCCACGGCGGCCAGCTTTCCCTCCCTCTTGTGGGGACGCCCTTCGCCCCCGTGCGCGACCGCAGATTCGTGGAAGGGCTGAACGAATGGAAAGGGCGGCTGATCCACACGACCCGGGGCGTGGGCAATCTCCACGGAATGAGGTTCAACTGCCGCCCCGAGATTTCGATACTCGACGTGGTGTAATTCCGGCGGCCCTTGGAAAAGCGGCCGCATCATGTAAAATGTGGGGAAATGCAAGGAGCCGAATCGATATGAAGGAATGCAGAGAGTGCCGGCACGAAATCAGCGAGCAGGCCCACGCATGCCCCCGGTGCGGAGCGCCCTTTCCGGCCAGGGATCACTGGGACGGGTATGGCTTCGAATACAAATCGAAGACATCGATTCTGGGAATGCCGTTGATCCATATTTCGTTCAAGTATCGCCAAAACCGCATGCCCGTCGTGGCGAAGGGCTTTATTTCGATCGGCCAGTTCGGCGCGGGCATTATCAACATTTCCCAATTCGGGGTCGGTGTAATCAGCATCAGCCAGTTCACGATCGGCATGTACGCCCTGGCGCAGTTCGCGATTGCTTATTCATGTGTCCCAGGTCGGGCTTTTTTTCAACAAGGGGTACGGCCAGTTCGTCTGCAACATTCTCAAAATGTTTCAAGGGGCATGATCGCTCTTGGCGATTTTTGCCGGAATAATTTGGCGGACCGCGGCCGGGTCTCCCCGAAAACCTTGTGAGGACGGTTAAATGCAGATTTCGATAACCTATTGCATGCCCTGAAACTTTCTCCCACAGGCCTCCGGTCTGGCGGCCAGAATAAAGGAAGAGCTCGGCGTCGAGACCGAGCTGATCGGCGGGGACGGCGGCGTCTTCGACGTCGTTGTCGATGGAGAGCTCATTTTCTCCAAGCACAAGGTGGACCGTTTTCCCGAAGAGGATGAGATCATCGAGATTCTTCGAAAAAAGTAAATATTCCTCCTTGATGAACACCCTGGGCAAGCTAGTAAATACGGAATTCGTTCTCTCTCGATCCCGCTTGGGGCGGTCGTTTCATTGTCATTTCTTCGGAGCGATCGCGGGGAATCATGATTGATTATGAAAGCGGAGCAGCCCTGCATCCGGACAGGTATGCCATGTTATTGAGTCGGATCCGGAGTGCTGTTTCGATCTATATTTTATTTGAACCAATGCGAAGGAGATTTGACGATGCAGAAGTATGTGTGTTCCGTATGCGGTTATGTTCATGAAGGCGACGCTCCCCCCGATAAGTGCCCCCAGTGCGGAGCAGCGGGCGACAAGTTCACCACCCAGAGCGGCGGCGGGCTGGATTGGGCGGATGAGCACAAAATAGGCGTTGCCAAGGGTGTGGACAAAGAGGTTTACGAAGGCCTTCAAGCGAACTTCGCCGGCGAGTGCACCGAGGTGGGAATGTATCTTGCCATGGCCCGCCAGGCGGACAGGGAAGGATATCCCGAGGTCGCCGAGGCCTACACGCGGATCGCATTCGAGGAGGCCGACCACGCTTCGAGGTTTGCCGAGCTTCTCGGCGAGGTGGTGGTTGCGAGCACGAAGGAGAATCTCGAAGCCAGGGTCGAGGCCGAGAACGGCGCCTGCAAGGGAAAGAAAGCTTTGGCCACGAAGGCCAAGGAGCTCAGCCTGGACGCGATTCATGACACCGTTCATGAGATGTGCAAGGACGAGGCGCGTCACGGGAAAGCCTTCGCCGGTCTTTTGAAGAGATACTTCGGCTGATCACGAAACCGACAGATCGACCGCGCCGGTGTCCGGAAGTCGGGCATCGGCGCGGTGTTTTTTTTGGCGGCGGATCATTTTAATCGCCTCTCGACCTGCCGGAAGTGTATGCTTCATTAACCGGGTTAAGAGCCGGCGAACGCGTCCGTATGAGCACCAGAGCGAAGATGCAGGTAAAAAAACACGTACTCGGTCTTTTGCCGTTCCTGTGGTTTCCTCTCGCCATCTTTGTGCTGCATATCGTGCTCTCTTTCGGGTTCAAAGCATATGTTCCCTATCCGTGGCTCGATATTCCCATGCACCTCGTCGGCGGTGCGGCGATCGCCTACTTTTTTTACGGGGGGCTTTGCTATCTCGATGGCGAAAAGCTCGTCGTAAAACCTGAAAAACGCCTCTTCAACATCCTGATTGTTTCACTCGTCGCAACGGCAGCCGTGTTCTGGGAGTTTGCAGAGTTTTTATCGGATCGTTTTCTCGGCACGAGCTCCCAGGTCAGCATCTCCAACGTGTTGAAAGACCAATGCCTGGGAATCGTTGGAGGGGTCCTGTTCGTTCTGTACGGGGAATTCATGCCGGGAAGAAAAACCGGGAGGTAAGCCCGGCTCGGATCGACCTGAGTATCCATGATTTCCGGAAGATCTATGGCCAAAAAACCGAACAAGACGATCCCGGCGATCCTGCTGGCGCTTTATCTCGCCGTCTTCGCCCTCTGCGCCGTATCGCCATACGACCGGTCCGTCTGGTGGGCCGAAAACATACCGATCATCCTCGTTGTCCTCGCCCTGGTCGTCATTCAGAGGCACTACACGTTCACGCCCCTGAGTTATTTCCTCATGTCCGTTCTCGTCATCATGCACACGATCGGCGGCCACTACACCTTTGAAAGGACGCCCTTCGGCTTTGTCACAGATCTCTTCGGGTTTTCCCGGAACCACTACGACCGCCTGGCGCACTTCAGCGTCGGGTTCTACGCCTATCCCATTGCGGAAATACTCCTTCTCAAAAAGCTCGTTCGCACAAGGTGGGTGCTCTTCCTCTTTCCCCTCTTCACCGTGTTCGCCGTGGCGAGCGGTTACGAGATCCTCGAGTGGCTCTACGCGATTTCCGCGGAAGAGTCGGCGGGAACGGCCGTGCTCGGCTCCCAGGGCGATGTCTGGGACGCGCAGCGGGACATGCTGGCCGACGGTCTGGGGGCGCTCTTCGCCATGGCGCTCTTCGCAATGATCTATCGGAAACGGTTGGGAACCGTTGGAGCAACCGGCTCGCAGGGGGAGGGCTGAGAAAGCGGGATCGTGAAAGAACAACATCTCGAAAGCCCCGTGAGCGCCGCGTTGGCCGCGCTCTGCGTCGTTCTGGGGACGTGCCTCTTCCCGGCGACGGGAGCGTTCGGAATCTGGCTGCTCGCCGCGCTGGCTTTAATGCTGCTTGTCTCTTCGGCTCTCCGCAACGAGGAAACCCTGCTTCTTTCGGTTCTGTTCATCTCGGTCGGGACGCTGAAATACCTCCGGCCCGAGCTCAACAGATGGCCCTTCCATCTTCTGGTCCCCCTGGCCGTATACGGAGCCGTTGCAGTCGGTTTTCCCGGGCTGAGAAAATCGGTGCAATGGCTCAGGCTCGGACGACTCACGTCCGGAACAGCGATGACGGCCGTTGCGATCGTTGCCGTCTCCGTGGCCGGGCTCATGGGATGGTTTCTCCTGGCCGAGCCCGACCTGCCCGCCCTCGAGGGATTGCCGGGAGATTCGTCCGTCCCGGCCTTGATCCTCATGGGGCTGACCTTTGCCGTAATAAACGCCGCGATCGAGGAAGCGGCTTTCCGCGGAATCATTTACCAGGCGCTCGAAAAAACGTCCGGCAGGATTTGGATCGCAATTGTGTTGCAAGCAGCGGCGTTCGGGGCGATACACTATGGAGAGGAGTCCGTCCCGGGCGGCCTGATCGGCGTCGCAATGACGTTCGTATACGGGCTCATGCTCGGATACCTGCGGCACAGGTCGAAGGGACTGCTCGCGCCGTGGGCGGCGCATACGGCGGCGGACGCGATCGTGTTCGGGCTGGTGGTATGAAAATCGCACTCGTTCAACAGAGGGCTCTCGATGACGGCGAGGCCAATCGCAGGCGCGGCCTCGAGGCGGTCAGGAAGGCCGCCGGAGAAGGCGCCGAACTGGTCTGCTTCGCCGAGCTCGCTTTCGATCCCTTCTATCCGCAGGAGCCGGCGACTCCGGACAGGCTCGAAAAAGCCGAGACGATTCCGGGGCCGACGACGGAAGCCTTCTCGTCGCTCGCCGCCGAGCTCGGTGTCGTTGTCGTGCTGAACCTCTTCGAGCGCGCTGGCGGGCTCACCTTTGACAGCTCTCCCGTGATCGATGGAGACGGCCGGCTGCTGGGGGTGACGCGCATGGTCCACATCGCCGAAATCCCCTGCTTTCACGAACAGGGCTACTATGCGCCGGGTGACCGCGGCGCGCCTGTTTACAACACGTCGGCCGGCCGGGTCGGTGTCGCCGTCTGCTACGACCGCCACTATCCCGAGTACATGAGGGCGCTGGCCCTGGGCGGCGCGGAGATCGTGGTCGTTCCCCAGGCCGGGGCGCTGGACGAATGGCCCGAGGGGCTGTACGAGGCCGAGATGCGCGTCGCGGCCTTTCAGAACGGTTATTTCACCGCGCTCTGCAACCGCGTCGGCTCGGAGCCAAAGCTGACCTTCGCGGGCGAATCGTTCGTGTGCGATCCCGCCGGCCGCGTCGCAGCGCGCGCCGGAAAAGGGACGGAAGAGGTACTGGTCTGCGAGATCGACCTCGACGAGGTCGAAAGGTCGCCGGGGCGCCGCCTCTTTCTCAAGGACCGGCGGCCCGGGCTCTACGGCGATTGGCTCGGGTGAGGTGTTCGCGCTCAAAAACCGATCAGAATAAGACCGCCGCAGAGAGCGATCGTGATTCCGGCCAGGGTGTGGGAGTGGTTCTCCAGCCGGCCCAGGCGGATCGACTTCAGCCCGTGGCTGAGGACGAGCACGAGGACCAGCATGGTGCCGATCGTCGTGGCGCCGAACACGGCCGTAACGAGAACCAGGCCGGAAAGGCTCTCGTTGGCCGCCGGGTACATGAGGAGCGGGATCAGGACCTCGCACGGCCCGAAGAGGAAGATCAGGAAGAGCACCCAGGGCGTCACAGGCCGCGAAGCGCCGCCGTGCGAATGATCGTGCTTCACCCTGTGGTGTTCCGCGGGACTGCCGGTTTGCCCGTGGTCGTGGTCATGGATGTGCACGATGCTGTCGTTGTGAATGTGAATGTGCTTGTGCGGCCGGCGGCTTCGGCTGAACCGCCAAAAGCCCCAGGCCGCGTACCCGATTCCGAAAGCGATCATCAGCCACGCCGCGATCGTGCCGCGCGTCGATTCGACGGCTTCGAGCTGTGCGATGGCGATGCCGGCCGCGATCCCGATGCCGCCCAGCACGACCGACGCGGCCACATGAACGATGCCGCAAAGAGCCGTGACCGCCGCTGTCCGCCCCGGGGACCAGCCGCGGGCGCGAGACATCATGACAAAAGGGATGTAGTGGTCCGGCCCCACCAGGGTGTGAATCAGACCGATGAGCGCGGCCAGTGGAACGAGGGCGGTCAGGGCGTGGGACATCTCGAATCCGTTGGGTTCATGTTCTAAATTTCCACTGCGACCCGGCATTCTACCGGTCGATCACTCGATCTATTTTTCATCATAGGCGGTGCGTTATTCCGAGTCATTGATAAAATCATGAAGGAGTTTTTTGAAAACCAGGCGCCCCGTTCGAGGAGGGAAAGGTCATGAAAAAAGACGATGAGATTGCTGTTCTGGAAGAAGTGGGATCAAAGAAAAAAGCGGCCGAGAAAGGTGAATGGGCCGCCTTGTTGAACCTGATCGACAAGATTCTGCTGCGATGCGTGCTTCTCGCCCTGGGATTTATCCTTTTCTGGTTCGCTGTTCACATGATGTTCGGTGAGTGGGGCTATAAGATCCATTCCGAGCTGTTCACCTTGAGCCAACAGGAATACGAGCTTCTGAATTACTATGGAATGTCCGCGGCGAAGATCATCTCTGTAATCCTCTTCTTGATTCCCTGGATATCGGTCAAGCTCGTGAAGAGAGCCGTCTAGTCTAAAGCACATAATCTATTGATAGTAAATCTGTTGCAACAACCTGCTCCCCTCTCGAATCCCAGTGCAGGTAGCGGGTCGACCCTTTTTTACCGGTCGATTCTTACCGTCCCGGCCGAGTTGTGATAAAATAGGAATTGTTTGATTTGTTCTTTCATTTCATTTTTTTGGGAGCGCAGTCATGAAATCTTACTTCAAGCTCCTCACGTTGCTCGCCGCCGTTGGTATGGCCGCCTACGCGGTCGGGATGATGGCCCCGACGGCCAGGACCCAGGGATCCGTGTCCGCTGCCCTCGATTCCGCGAGACAGGCCGTTCGGACCGAATCACTCCTCTTTCTGAAACCCCAGAACATCGTGAACATCGATGACACCTTCCCGGTGCCGGGGTATGGAGAGGTCGTTGTCTATACGGTTCCCCAAGACATGTGGCTCGTGGTCACCGATGTCGAGGTCGAGAAACACGCAACCTTTTTCACCAACCCAAACGTGGACCTGGCCGAGAAGCTGGTCGGTTCCACCACCGTGAAGCGCAGCGCGGTTTTCATGGGAGAGTGGATGGACCTCGACGGGGCCACGCCTACGTATACCAATGGGGCTCCTTACCATTCGTCTGTGGGGCTCGCGTTCACGCCGGGTTCCGATGTGGTCCTGGTCAATCAGAGCGCATCCGCGGATTCCGCCCACATCACCATGAGCGGATACCTGAGCAAATAGAGGCTGGGCCGCCCGCTGCAGCTTCGTTTTACGGGTCGCTTTGGGGAGGGATCGATCATGCCGGAACTTCACGTGGTGACCGGGGCCTTTGGATATACGGGACGGTACATCGCGAGGCGCCTGCTGCGGGAAGGGCACAGGGTGCGCACGCTCACCAACTCGATCGGCCGGGCCAATCCCTTCGGAGGGAAGGTGGAGGCCCGTCCCTTTTTATTCGATGATGTTGGCGGGCTCGCTGAATCTCTCCGCGGGGCGGCCGTTCTCTACAACACCTACTGGGTCCGTTTCACCTGCAGAGAGTTCAGTCACACCGTTGCCGTGGACAACACGATGAAGCTCTTCAAGGCGGCGCAGAGGGCCGGCGTGGGCCGGGTCGTCCACGTGAGCATCACCAACCCGTCCGAAGACTCGCACCTCGAATACTTCAGCGGCAAGGCCCGGCTGGAAAGAGCGCTGGGAGAGTCGGGCCTCTCCCACGCGATCCTGCGGCCCGCCGTGCTCTTCGGCAAGGAGGATATCCTGGTCAACAACATCGCCTGGGCCCTCCGGCGGTTTCCCTTCTTCACCCTCTTCGGGGACGGCCGGTATTGCCTGCAGCCGATCTACGTGGACGACCTGGCGAAAGCGGCGGTCGAGCAGGGCCGGGGCCGGACAGACGAAACGATCGACGCCGTCGGTCCCGAGACCTTCGTCTACCGCGACCTGGTGCGCACGATCGGAGCCGTCATCGGAAAGCAGCGGCCCATGATCCCCCTTCCTCCGCCGGTGGGTCTTGTTGCCGGATGGATCATTGGCAAGTTCGTTGGTGATGTTATGATCACAAGGGACGAGATAGACGGCTTGATGCAGGGCCTTCTCTGCACCGATTCGCCGCCCCTGGGAACGACGCGGCTTACCGATTGGGCCGCCGAGAACAAGGAGGGGCTGGGGAAGAGATACACGAGCGAGCTGGCGCGGCGGCGCAATCGCAGCGAGGCGTATGAAAACCTGTAGCAGCCGCCGCTCGCCGAAACGGGGAGGTTGAAGATTGGACCCGGCCCTGAAAGAGCAGCTGCACACGGCACGCACCCTTTACCGCGAAGGGAAATTCATTGAAGCGGAGACCGCTTTTCTGAAAGCCCGGGATGTCGATCCCGGAAACGCCGCGGTTCAGAGAGGCCTCGGCTCGATCGCTCTCTGGAACAACCGTCCGGAGAAAGCCGAGCGGTGCTTCAAGGAAGCGGCGCGCCGGGCGTCCGGCCTGGGAAGGATGTGGCCTTTCGGGGTTCGCCACGATGCATCCCTGGCAATGACCTATTACCGGATGGACCGCTTTCCCGACGCGGCCCGCCATTTCAAAAAGGCGGCCGGTCCCCTTGCCGTCGGGCCGTTCCGCCACATCAAGGCGCTCGGCGACCATCTCGCTCTTTTCGGCGATGACGCGCCCTACGCCGTCGAAGGGCCCGATGAAACGCGGGCCCCTTTTGCCGTCACCGATCCCCTGCCCGTGGTCGAGGTCTCGGTCAACAACGGCACGCCGCTTCCTTTCTTCATCGACACCGGCGCGGCGGAGGTCATCCTCGACAGGTCGCTTGCAAAAGAAGTCGGCGCGGAGATTTCGGGGAGCATCACGGGCCGGTCATCGGGCACGAAGGGAGCGGTCGGTTTGGGAAGGGTCGGCTCGCTGAGGATAGGCGATGTCGATGTGGAAAACGTGCCGGTTCACACAACTGACACGGGCCCCTTTTCGGCTGTTTTCAACGGCCTGAACATAAAGGGCGTGATCGGCACCCGGCTGCTGATGCATTTCCTGGCAACGATCGACTATGCTGAAGGATCCCTTGTTCTGCGGCGGGCCACAGAGGAAAAGCGCGCGGAGCTGGAAAACGAGGTCGCAACCGGGGCGGTTTCGGCCGTTCCTTTTTGGCTGATCCAGACCCATTACATGGTGGCCTGGGGAACGGTCAACGACGTGGGGCCCATGCTCTTTTTCGTCGACACGGGGCTGGCCGGAAGAGGCTTTACCGCTCGGGAATCGATATTGGCCCGGGCCGGGGTCGCCGTCGACTGGACGAAAACAGAGGAAGGCATCGCCGGTTTCGGAGAGGCCGAGGGAGTGGATATCAAGCTCGACAAGCTGACCCTGGGAACGGCGCCCCGTCCGGTCGTAAAACACGATGTGCCGGGCGCGGCCTGCAAAAAGCCGAGCGAGATCCTGGGGTATCACCTCGGGTTCCACGTGGGCGGGCTGATCTCGCACCAGTTCTTCCGGGACGGTTCCCTGACGTTTGATTTCAATGGAATGAGGCTCTTGTTGAAAGGCAAAAGCTGAGCGATCGGAGTCAAGATGAAGCTCGATCTGTCTGGGAAAGCGGCGCTCGTCACAGGGGCTTCGCGCGGGATCGGCCGTTCCATTGCGAAACGGTTGGCCACGTGCGGGGCGCGGGTCGCTGTTCATTATCACAAGAACAGCAAGATGGCCGATGCGACGCTGTCCGCGCTGTCCGGGGACGGGCACCTGATCGTCAGGGCCGACGTGTCGGACCCGGTCTCCGTCGAGGAGATGGTCGAGAAAGTGGTTCATTACCTGGGCGGCCTCGATATCGTTGTCAACAATGCCGGTGTTTTCGAGGAAGCCCCCCTTTTGGAGCTGTCGTACAAGAAGTGGCGCGATATGTGGAGCCGGACGGTGGGGACGAACCTCATCGGGCCGGCAAACCTCTCCTTCTGCGCCGCCCGGCACATGGCCGCCCACGGCGGCGGCAGGATCATCAATGTTTCTTCGAGGGGGGCTTTTCGCGGAGAGCCCCTTGCCCCTGCTTACGGAGCGAGCAAGGCGGGCCTGAACTCGATGGGTCAGTCGATGGCGAAAGCGCTGGCCCCGCACAATGTCTTCGTTTTCACCGTGGCGCCCGGCTTCGTCGAGACCGACATGACGGCTCCCTTGCTTTCGGGGGACCGCGGCGAATCGATCCGGTCCCAGAGCCCCCTCGGCCGCGTCGCAAGGCCCGGCGAAGTGGCGGAAACGGTCCTGTTCCTGGCGGCCGGCCGGACGGAATACCTCACGGGAAGCATCGTCGACATCAACGGCGCTTCTTATCTGCGGTAGGGGGGAGCCTTGAAATAAATCGAAGGCAGCGCGGTTTTTCGCGAGGCGCCGGCACGCACAATCCGCTTGTTCCATGCGGAGCTTTCTGTGACACGAATCGACAAAGACAAGGAGCAGAGACTGATCGAACGCGCGCGAAAGCGCGACGAATCCGCTCTGAGCGAGCTCTTCCGGATCAACACGCAGCGTCTCCTCGAGTCGATCCGGGCCGATCTCGGCGACCGGCTGCGGCAGCGGCTCGAGTCGCGGGACGTGATGCAGCAGGTCTACCTCGACGCCTTGAACAATATCATTCATTTCGAGGGGCGCGGCAGGAACAGCTTCTTCGCCTGGCTGCGGCGCATCGCCGTGAACCGGATCTGCGACGTGGATCGAAAGGAATTCAAGACCGTCAAGCGGGGGGGCGAGGTCCGGACAGCCGATCTGGGCCACGAGGCTTCGGCGCTGCGCCTTCTCGATCAGCTGGCCGGGACGGTCACCAGCCCCAGCATGGCGGCCGACATGCGCGAACGGGTCCGCACTCTTCAGGACGGGCTCGATCGGCTGAGCGAGGACCATCGCGAGGTCATCCGCCTCCGCTATATCAAACAGTTGAATGTGGCCGAAACAGCAGCGAAAATGGATCGATCGGAACGCGCGATACGAAGTCTCTGCGCACGGGCATTGATCCGTCTTCGGGAGCTGTTGGGCGATGCCATTTGAAGACGAGCACAATGGAAGCACCGCGGCTGAAAGTTCTTCATCCGCCGTCTCGCTCGAGGAAGTGATCGAAAAGTACCTCGAGGAACTGGCTCGAGGGAAGACTCCCGACCGGGAAGCTTGCCTGAAAGCGCATCCATCGCTGGCCACCGCGCTGAAGGGTGTGTTCAAGACGCTCGATTTCGTCGAGAAGACGAGCAGGTCGTTCAACGGGGCCAAGCTCGAAGCGGGACAGCGGCTCGGCGAGTACAGGATCGTCCGCGAAGTGGCCCGCGGAGGAATGGGCGTGGTCTACGAGGCGGTGCAGGCTTCGCTGGACCGCCGTGTGGCCTTGAAGGTCCTCCCCTTCGGAGCCCTGCTTTCGGAAACCGCCGCGGAGCGCTTTGCCAGGGAAGCAGCGACGGCCGGCCGTCTCCATCACACCAACATCGTTCCCATCTACGCGGTGGGGGAAGAACGGGGCATCCATTACTACGCGATGCAGTACATCGAGGGGAGCTCCCTGTCGGAACACCTGAAGATGCTGCGTGACAGGGGAAAGCCGACCGGCCGGGAACACTTCGAGCGGGTGGCCCGCTGGAGCCGGCAGGTGGCCGAGGCCCTGGCCTATGCCCATAGAGAAGGAATCATCCACCGCGACATCAAGCCGTCGAACCTTCTGCTCGACAGCCGGGACAACATATGGATCACTGATTTCGGCCTTGCGAGGGCGGAGAGCCATGCGACGATCACGATGACGGGCGACGTGATCGGCACGGCCCGGTACATGTCGCCGGAACAGGCGCGCGGAGGGAAGGGGCGTCTCGACGAACGGACCGACATTTATTCGTTGGGAGTCACCCTCTACGAGCTCCTGGCCTTGATGCCGGCATTCGACGGCGACTCGCGCGAAGCCGTGCTCAACCGGGTGGCCATGGCGCAGGCCGCCCCCCTCCGGAAAGTTGTGCGCGCGATTCCGAAGGACCTGGAAACCATCGTGGCCAAGTGCATGGAGAAAGAGCCGGTGCAGCGTTATCGGAGCGCGCAGGAGCTTGCCGAAGACTGCAGGCGCTTTTGCGCGGGAGAATCGATCCTTGCACGGCGAACGCCGCTGGCGGTGAAAGCGGCGCGTTTTTTCAAGCGATACCGTCTCAGGGTAATGGGCGTTCTGCTGGTGCTGGCCCTGGCGATCGCCATGGTGGTTCTGGCGGTCAAAGTCCGCCGGACCCGGGGGCAGAGCCGCCTCGACGAGGCTTTCGATATCGTTCTTGTCGAGGGGGACTCGAAGCGCGCCTCGCGGCTCCTCGACGAGGCGGAATCGCTCGGCATCGGCTCTGCGGAGCTCTACCTCTGCCGCGGCCTGGTTCCCTTGTGGAACGGCCGCCCGCACGATGCCATGGCCTTCCTGTCCGAGGCGTTGAAACGCGACCCCGCCAATGTCGAGGCCTGTCTCGCCATGGCTTTGGCCTGCAACATGACCACCGATTTCGTTGAAGGCCGCCGCTTTTTCGAGAGAGTCGCCGGCCGCGAGATCACCACCTCGCTCGGGTGGCTGCTCCACGGTCATGCCTTGAGCAGCTTTCAGGGGAGCACTGCGATCGAGTCGTTCAACCGGGCGATCGAGCTCAAGCCCGATTTCGTCCCCGCCATTCTGGCCCGTTCTTACTACCGGGCGAACCGGCTGCTGAACCTGGGCGACCGCGCGGAGCTCGAGCCGATGCTCGATGATTCGGATGCGTTCGTCGTCTGCCGCCCCAACCTGTCCGGTTCCTATGCGTACCGGGCCAGAAACTGGTTGTATGCCGCCGCCTACGCGGGCACCCAGCCGGAAATGAAACGGAGCCGGGAAGAGTGGCTGGCGAACTGCCGGAGCGATCTGGATACGGCGCTCGCGCTGCGGGGCGGCGGCAATTCTTTCCCGCTGTTTATAGAGGGCATCTATTTCTTCGACATCGGCGATTTTCACGGGGCGGCCGAATCCCTGGCCGAAGCGATCGCCGTCAACCGCGCGGCGTCGAGATCCGTCGATTTCACTCTGATTTTCAAGCGGGTGATCGCGCTCTACGCCCTCGGTGAAGTGAAGAAGGCTCTGGAGGAGGTCGAGGCGATACGAGATCCCATGCCCGGTTACTATCCCTTGTCGCTGATCCGTTCCTTCCTGTTGGCCGAAGCCGGCCGCCTCGACGAAGCCCGGAAGGTCTGCCGGTCCAACATGAAAAAATACGGGGAGAACGCCACGGCCTTCTTTCTGTTTGCCGTTGGGATGGAGCTGCTCGGCGATCGGGAGGCCTCGAGATCTGCCGCCGAGGAGTTCGCCGCGCGCGATGCCCGGAGAATCGTTTTCGAGGACGCCAGCCAGGCGGCCCACGGTCCGGCCACGAAATATCTCCTGGGACGGTTGAGCGCCGGCGAGCTGCTGTCGGCGGCCGAGCGGCATCCGGGCCGCTGCTGCGAGTTCGCCTTCTACGTCGGCCTGCGCGAGCTGGGACGGTGGAACCGAGAGGCCGGGCTGGCGGCACTCGAAAAGTGTATTGGAACGGGCGTGGTCATTTTCGGTGAGTACGATCTCGCTCAAGGGCTCCTCGCCCGGGCCGAGACCGATCCCGGCTGGCCTCGGTGGCTGAAGCCGAAAGTCCCTGAATCGCCGGCCCCGGATAAATAATTCACGAAACAGGGATCGGCTGCTTCTGTATGGTATGGAAAAAGGAGAAACAATGTCTTTTATCAAGCTCGATGAGATTACCCGGGCCGAGCCCGTGAAGGGCTTCCATGCCCGCTTCGTTCATTCCGAAAAGATGACCTTCGCATACTGGGACGCCGATTCCGGATCGATCGTGCCCGAGCATTCCCATCCTCACGAGCAGATCTGCTGCGTCCTCGAAGGGAAGCTCGAGCTCACCGTCGGCTCGGACACGGGGGTCATGGAGTTCGGAACGATCGCCGTGATCCCGCCGAACGTGTCCCATAAAGGCCGGGCCCTGACCGATTGCCGGATCATCGATGTCTTTCACCCGGCGCGGGATGATTACAGATAATCGAAGTGCGGACGGCGTCATTTTCGGCTATGCTCCATGCAGGTTGTAATTCCTTTTCCCTTCCCGAGGGGCCGTTCGTTTCGGGACGGGCGGAATGAATTTCGTGTTGTGAAAGGAGAGAATCATGACGGACAGCGTTTACAAAGTCATCGAGCTGGTGGGAACGAGCAGCGAGTCCTGGGAGAAGGCGGTGGCCGCGGCGGTTGGAAAGGCGGGCCAGAGCCTAAAGGACCTCAGGATCGCCGAGGTTTCAGAGCTCGACGTGCAGATCAAGGACGGGAAGGTCGAGGCCTACCGCGCAAAGGTGAAGGTCTCCTTCAAGTTCAAGGATTGATCGCTGGTCCGCCGGTGGTAGGAATGCGCCGCACCTCTTGTTTTGCGAGGAGTCCCCTGTGAACGAGGCGGCCGGTCACCGGGTTGTCCCGCTTCTGTTGGCGGGCATTGTTGTTCATTGTTTTCATGTGATGGAAGAGTTCGTGACGCGCTTTCACGAACGCTTCCCGCAAATGCTGGGGCTGGAAGTCTGGTCGGACGATTTTTTCGTGACAGTCAATCTCGGCCTGATTTCGCTCTTTGTTCTGTCGGCAATCGGGTTGCAGAAGTCTTTCCGTCCCGCATACGTTCCGGTTTGGTTTCTTGCGATCGCCATGGTCCTGAACGGCGTGGCTCATCCGGCCCTTGCGATCCGGGCCGGCGGTTATTTCCCCGGTCTCGTCACCTCTCCCGTCGCGGGAGTTGTCGGTGTGTTCCTGTTCGGGAGACTCTGGAAGGCGGCTTGCCGTCCGGAACGAGCGCGGTAACGGAGGTATTGCAGTGGCGAACAAGAAGAAAGGCATTATCGCGATCCTGACGGGCGGCGGCGATGTTCCGGGGCTCAACCCCGCGATCCGGGCGGTCACGGTCAGGGCGATCCGCGAGGGCTACCGGGTGATCGGCATCCGCCGCGGTTGGGCCGGCGCCGTCGACCTGATTCGCGACAAGAAAGCCGACAACAGCGCCAATTTCCAGGTCCTGACCGAGGAGCTTGTCAACAAGGTGGGGAGGACGGGCGGGACCTTTCTGCACACCTCGCGGACGAATCCCGGCCGCGTCGCCGGAGCGGACGTGCCGCCCCGCCTGCAAAAAACCTACAGCGCCGGGACGAACGACCTGACGCCCGAGGTGATCAAGAACCTCGATTTCCTCGGCGTGGACTATCTCATTCCCATCGGCGGGGACGACACCCTCAGCTACGGCGTTCGGCTCTACAAGGAAGGGGTCAGGGTCCTGGCCATTCCCAAGACGATGGACAACGACGTTCCCGGGACGGACTACTGCATCGGCTTCAGCACCTGCGTGACGAGAACGATCATGATGGCCAACAACCTGAGGACGTCGGCCGGCTCGCACGAGAGGTTTCTCGTTCTCGAGGTATTCGGACGCTACGCCGGGTTTACGGCCATGCTGCCCACCATGGCGGGCGCGGCGAACCGGTGCGTCATTCCCGAGTGCAAGTTCGACGTGGAGAGGCTGGCCGAGCTGCTCACGGGCGACCGGCGGGAGAACCCGAGCCGATATTCGGTCGTCATCGTGTCGGAGGGAGCGATGTTCGAGGGGGGGGAGATGGTCTACAAGGAGAGCGAGAAGGACGCCTACGGCCACGCCAAGCTCGGCGGCATGGGCGATCTCGTGTCGGCCAAGCTGAAGGAGCTCTCCCCCCCGCACAACGACGGGAAGCCCGTGAACGTGATCAACCAGAAGCTCGGCTACCTGGTGAGGGGCGGCGATCCCGACGCCATCGACTCGATCGTGCCCATGGCGTACGGGAACCTGGCGCTCGACCTGATTCTCAAGGGGATTCACGGCCGCCTCGTGGTGCTGAAGAACGGGCGTTACGATAACGTTCCCATCGACGTGGTGACGAGCTCGAAGAAGATCGTCAACGTGGAGAGGCATTACAACAAGGAGAGGCTGCGCCCCTTCTACAAGAGCTTCGAGATGCAGCCCCTGTTCATCATGGAGAGCGAATAGATGCAGCCCCCTTCCGTGAAGATCCGGCAATACCGGCCCGATGACCTCGAGCAGTGCCGGTCGCTCTGGGCCGAAATGGTCCAGCGCCACAGGGACATCTTCGACGATCCGACGATCGGGGGGGACCGGCCCGGGCTCGAGTTCGACGGCCACCTCGAGCGGGTGACGGCCGAGCGGGTCTGGGTCGCCGAGACGGGCGGCGAGCTCGTGGGGCTCACGTCGCTGATCCTGGAGGGCGAGCAGGCCGAGGTGGAGCCGATCGTTGTCTCGTCCGGGCGCCGCGGCGCCGGGATCGGGAGGAAGCTCCTCGACCGCGCCGTCGAGGAGGCGCGGGAGCTCGGCGTTCTCTGTCTCGGCGCAAAGCCCGTCGCCAGAAACAAGGAGGCGATCTCTTTTTTCCATGAGTCCGGGTTCAAGACCCTGGGCCACATTCATCTCTTCATGTGGCTCGGCCCCCCCGGGCAGTGCCAATGGAAAGAGGGTCCCGAGCTTTTCGGAAAGAAATTCGATATCTGAGCGCTGCCGCCGGCAGCCGGGAAAGGAGAAGCAATGAACACGGAAGGACTGGCGCAATACGCCGACCAGGTCTACAAGGCCACGATCGGCTTGATGAAAATGGTTCCCGAAAACAAGCTCGACTGGCGTCCCTCTGACGAGAACAACTGGATGACCGTGGGCCAGCTCCTCGAGCACCTGACATGCTCCACCGGCCTCTGCATGAAGGGCTTCATCACGGGAGAGTGGCCCGAGATTCCCGAGGGCGAGATGCTGCCGCCTGCCGAAAAGCTGCCCGCCTCGCCGAGCGTGGCGGACGCGGTCGAAAAGACCGAAGCGGACCGCAAGCTCACGGCGGGCCTGCTGGCCGAGCTGTCGGACGATGACTTCGACAACAGGATCGTTACGGCGCCTTGGGACCCCACCGAGCAGCCCCTCTGGAACCAGCTCTTCATGATGGTCGAGCACCAGATCAATCACAAAGCGTCGCTCTTCGCCTATCTGAAGCTTCTGGGCGTCGAGGTCAACACGGGGCATCTCTACGGGATGTAGAGGAGGCGCGCCCTGCCGCGAGGTGTGTCCCTTCATGGATGATTATTACTCTCGAAGCCTGTCCGGCGAGAGGCTGCGCCGCTGTTACGAGGCGGCGCCCCCCCGGGTGAAGCAGTATCTCGATGCCGAGATCGCCTTCGTGATTTCCAGAGTCAAGCCGACCGACACGGTCCTCGAGCTCGGGTGCGGTTACGGCCGTGCGGCTCAGGCCTTCGCGCCGGCGGCCGGGAAGGTCGTCGGGATCGACACGTCGTCCGAGAGCATCGAGCTGGCCCGCAGGGAGGCCCCGCCGGGAGGATCATGCGAGTTCCTGGAAATGAACGCCCTCGACATGGTGTTCCCTGACGATCATTTCGACGTGGTCGCCTGCATCCAGAACGGGATCTCGGCCTTCGGCGTGGACCGGCTCGAGCTTCTCAGGGAGGCGGTGCGCGTCGCCCGGCCCGGAGGGCGGATCCTCTTTTCGAGTTATTCCGGGCGGTTCTGGCCCGATCGGTTGGAGTGGTTCGAGATCCAGGCCGATCTCGGGCTCGTGGGCGAGATCGACCGTGACGCCACGGGGGACGGCGTCATCGTCTGCCGGGACGGCTTTCGAGCGACCACGGTCACTCCCGGAGAGTTCGAATCGCTCTCTGCCGAGCTCGGCATGAAGCCCGAGATCACAGAGGTCGACGGCTCGTCCCTTTTTTGCGAGCTCGTGAAATAAAGGACGGAGAAAACATGGCGAAACATATTGGAATCGTCGCCTGCAGCGCCGAGGGGGCCGCGCTCTGCTATCGCACGATCTGCAAAGAGGCGCCTTCCCTGATGGGCGAAGAGATGCACCCCGAGATCACCATGCACACCCACCCGCTCGGGAATTACATGAAACTGATTCGTTCGGGCGACTGGGACGGTGTGGGGGACCTCATGTTCTCTTCGGCGCGCATTCTCGCCAAGGCGGGCGCCGGTGTCGCCGTCTGTCCGGGCAACACGATCCCCCCGGCGGTCGGCCGGGTCGAAGAAGCGTCTCCCCTCCCGTGGCTTCCCATCGCCGAGGTGGTGGCCCGGGAAGCCCGCAAGCGCGGTTTCACCCGCCTGGGCATCACGGGCACGAGCTTTCTGATGACCGGCCCCGTCTATCCCGAGAAGCTCGCCGCCCATGGAATATCGAGCGAAATCCCCGACGAAGATGACAGGGAAAGGATCGACCGCATTATCTTTAGCGAGCTCGTCAACGGTGTTTTCACCGAGGAGTCGAGGCTCATTTTCAACGACGTGATCGGGAGGCTCGGGGAGAAGGGCTGCCGGGCCGCGGTCCTGGGGTGCACGGAGATTCCCCTGCTCGTCGATCCCGGGGACTGCCCGCTGCCCGTGCTTGATTCGACGCGTCTGCTCGCCCGGGCCGCCCTCGAAAAGGCGCTGGGAGATAACAAATGATCGATGCCGGCATCATGGCGGCCCTGCTCGACAGCCTCAAAGATCCGGTTCTGTTCGCCGACAGGGGGCACACCATCCTCTACATGAACCGGGCCGCCGTCTCTCATTACAAAGAGGGAGAATCCCTGGTCGGGCGTTCTCTCTTCGACTGCCATAACGAAAAGTCACGAGAAACCATCATCGAAGTCCTGGCCGCCATGGAGGCCGGCGAGGAAGAGCGACTCATCACCGATAACGACAAACACCGGATTTTCATGCGCGCCGTGAGAGACAAGGAAGGACGCCTTCTCGGCTACTACGAGCGATATGAGCCGCCGGCCCTGATAAAGCCGCCGGGACAAAAAGAATAGGTGCTCCTTTCGACACTCCCCGTTCATCCGATGCAAGGGTTTCGGCATTGTCTTTTTTAGCGAAACTGCTATAATCTGCGGCCGATATACTTATATGGACGCCCGAGGAGTGGCCGGAGTGACCGATGGCTGAAAAACTGAATTGCTGGGAGTTCAAGAAGTGCGGCCGCGAGCCCGGAGGGGAGAAAGTCAAGGAGCACGGCGTCTGTCCGGCCGCGGCTGACGATGCGCTCGACGGCGCCAACAGGGGTAAAAAGGGGGGGCGGATCTGCTGGATGGTATCGGGGACTTTCCATGAAGATGAAAAGCAGGGGGATTACACTCAAAAGCTCAAGACCTGCCTCAAATGCTCCTTTCTGAACGAAGTGAGCGATCAGGAGGGCAGGGACTTCGTTCTCATCAAGAAACCGGCCCCCGAGCGCGAAGAAGAAGCCGGCGGCGCTGCGAGCTGAGCCGGGTATCACGACCGGCTTCCCATCAGATTGTCCGAACTTCACTGATTACATTATTGGAAACAGAAAAATGGATCACACCGATCTCATAGAGCAGCTCGAGGCGAATGGAGAAACACTGAGCGTTTTTTTCCGGGGAATGCCCGCGGAAAGGGCACGCTGGAAGCCGGAGCCCGGAAAGTGGTCGATCCTCGAAGTCATGAGCCATCTCTGCGACGAGGAACGGGACGATTTCCGGAGAAGGCTCCGTCTCCTTCTCGAAGATCCCGGCGAGGAGTGGCCTCCCATCGATCCCGAGGGGTGGGCAAGAGAGAGGGATTACAACGACCGGGACCCCCAAAAGACACTGGAAGACTTCAGAAAAG
>CAZWHE010000033.1:0-29193 GCA_964633825.1 uncultured Phycisphaerales bacterium
GTCTCGTCGCGGTGTTTGTAGATCTTGTAGCAGTGGTCGCCGATCCCTTCGCCGAAGTCTTCGCGGAAGCGGCGGTTGATCCGGACGAGCTTGAAATCCCGGTCCACGACGGACATGTAGCACGGAGCCTCCTCGAACAGCGTGAGCAGCCTTTCGTTGGTCTCATTGAGGACTTTTTCCAGGTCCTTCTGTTCGGTCACGTCGGCCGCCACCTCCATGACGGAGACGATGTCGCCCTTCTCGTCGCGGATCGGCTCGGTCAGTGAGATGACGTTCAGCTCCCTTCCGTCCCTGCAGATGACGGTGCTCTCGTTCCTGTAGGACCGTCCGTCGAGGAATGTCTTCTCCACGTGGCAGTCCTCGCATTTTTCGGTTCGCCCCTTGCAGAGCTCGTAGCAGTGGCGGTCTCCGATGTCGCCGAAGGTCTCGCGGAACAGCCGGTTCGCCTCGATCATGCGGAGATCACTGTCCAGAACGGTGATGAAACAGGGAACGTTCTCGAAAAGGGAGCGGTATTGTTTGCGGCTCTCGTCGAGCTCGGACTGCAGCTTTTTGATCTCCGTGATGTTCGTCGACATCTCCATGACGGCGACCACATCGCCGTTGCCGTCCCGGATCGGGGTGGTGTGAATGAGAATGTGCGCCTCCCGGCCGTCGGTGCGCGGAATGGTCTGCTCGCTCTGGCGGCTCTTCCCGTCTGCAAAGGTCTCCTCGACGGGACAGGTTTCGCACTTGTCCGTACGATTTTTATAGACCTCATAACAATACCGGCCGGTGTGATCGCCGAAGCTCTTCTGGAAGCGGCGATTGGCCTTGATGATCCTGAGGTTCCGGTCCTGAAGGGAGATGAAACACGGGACTTCGTTGAACAGTGTTTCGAAAGAGATGTCGGGTACTGTATATGGCGCCCGCGAGCTGTCGTCCATGGCGGTTTTCCCTCCGCGTCTCTCCGCCCATGCGTTCGGATAGGCCGGCCCGGATTAAACGTCCAGGTTAGAACATACCGAACCTTGCATCAGAATCGATCAAAATCCGGGCTTGAACGGGTGAAATCATCCTCTCTCGGGCTGCTGGCACTTCCAGAGCTTGCGGCCGGCCCTCGCCGAGGGGGGATCGTCGAGCTCGCCGATCTCGGACGAGATGCGTTTGCGCCACGATTCGTGGGCGATCTCATCGAGGGAGAAGAGGGAGAGGGTTCTCCTCATTTCGCGGTTGAGAAGCCTCCAGACGAGGTTGCATTCGCACGATTCGGTCCGGGAACAGGTGTCGGGAGATGTGGCGCAGTCGGTCACCGAGATCGGCCCGATCGCGGCTTCGATGATGTCGAGAACCTTGATTTCGCCGGCTTCTTTGGCCAGGAGGTAGCCCCCTTTCCGGCCGCTGATGCCCCTCAGCAGCGCGGCGTTCCTCAGCGCCGCGGCGAGCTGCTCGAGATATCCCCTGGAGAGCTCGGTCCTTTCGGCGATCTCTTTCAGGTGAACGGGCCTGCCCTCATCCGCGTGGCGGTGGATATCGACCATGAGCCGCAGGGCGTAACGTGCTCGAGTGGACATTTTCATGGGTCGAGATTCCTCGAAAAACGAATTCTTCGGTCCCTCACGAGTTATTCGGCCGCCGTCTTTTCAGCATGGGGGCTCACCTCGAGTATTTTCCTGATGTTCAGGATCAGCCTCTCCTCGGAGACCGGTTTTTCCATGTAGCCTTCGGGCGGCTTGACCGGGCGGTCGTAGATCACTTTTCTGAACTCGGGCCTGCCCGATATGACGCAAACGGGCGTGTCCGCGATCTCGGGCTCGTTTCTGAGCTCGACGAAGACGTCGACGCCCGTCTTGCCCGGCATCCACATGTCGAGCGTCATGAGGTCGGGTTTTTCGGTGCGGGCCTTCTCGAGCGCTTCGTCACCGTCGGACGCCGAGATCGTGGTGCAGCCGTTGTCCTGGAGCACGGTTTCGATGAAGACGCGCGTGTCGGGGTCGTCGTCGACAACGAGGATCTTTTTGCCGGCCAGCGGCATGGGCGCGGCCGCGGCTTCGGGAGCGGCGGGCTCCTCTTCCTTCGCCGGTTTCTCGGGCAGCACGAGCGCTTCGGCCACGAGGTCGACGAGCTGTTTGACCTCCATGCCGAGCTTGTAATGCTTGATCAGGTCCGCCAGGCCGTCGACGCAGTTGTGGCACGAAGTGACCACGATCTTGGCGCCCGTGGCCTTCAGCTGATCGGCCTTGATCTTCGCCGAAACGAGCCGGCGCGGCGTGTATTCCGACATGGACATGGCGCCGCCGCCGCCCGTGCAACAGTAGTTCTCCGTTCTGTTGGGATGCATCTCGCGGAAATCGGTCACCACGAGCTTGAGCAGATCGCGCGGCTCCTCGTAGAACCCGCAGCTCCTGGCGTTGTTGCACGAATCGTGGAAGGTGACGGGCGTGGAGTTCTTGGTCTTGTCCACCTTGATCCGGCCTTCATTGATGTAGCGCAGCATGGTGATGACAGAGCTCTCCATGATGAAGTCCTGGTCCGTGGCCGACCAGTTCGGGCCCTCGCACCGGGTCGACCTGTAGCCGTGGCCGCACTCGGAAATGACGAGGCGCTTGCCGTTCAGCTCCTTGAATTTCTCCTCGAGATGCTTCCAGCTCGCGGCGCCCATGGCGTCGTCGCCGGAAAAGAGCCCGAAGTTGGTCTGGTCCCAGCCCCAGGACGGCATGGTCCAGTTTTCACCGGCCGCGTAAAAGATCATGGCCGCGTTGGAGATGGTGCGCGGATCGTACTTCACCTCCCTGGGGTTGATCGTGTAGACGACCTCGGCGTCTTTCTTGTCGATGGGGATGTTGGCCCGCTCGTCCTCCACCTCTGCGACGAGCTCTTCGGCGAGCCACTCGATCGTTTCGATGTAGTCCTCTTTCAGGACCCCCATCTGGTTGCCGAGCTCCCACGTGTCCTTGCACACCACGCGGACCCCTTCGGGCATCACGCCGACGCGCGTCAGCAGCCCGCGCATGATCCGGTTGAGCGTCGCCGTGTCCACGCCCATGGGGCAGTTGAAGGTGCATCTCCGGCAGTTGGTGCACGTGCCGAAGGCGATGTCCTTGAGCTTATCCAGATCCTCGTCGGTCACGGGCGGATGGGCCTTGACCCACCAGGGGGCGACCCGGCCCGTCCAGTCGAAGTAACGCTTGAAGATCTTGCGCAGCTGGTCGGCCTTGTAGGAAGGCGTCATGGCGGGATCATCGGGATGGGTCAGCACGTAATGACACACCTTGTGGCACATGCCGCAGTGGACGCAGCCCACGAGGGAACCGACGACCTGGCGGGTGAGCTTTGGACGGAGAAGCTCGACGATCTTATCGATTTTGTAGGATTTCTGATTCGTAGTCATTGTCTCCTCCTTCAACCTCTCACTGCAGGCATGCTGCCCCGGTGTCCCAGAGTTTTCCCGATCCAGTACCGTGTGAATGGATAGTACAGGTAGTGGGAGATCTTCGAAAAAGGAACGTAGAGCAGGAAGAAACTGGTGGCGAAGAGATAGGCCGTCATATATCCGTCGTTGTCGAGATACCCGCCGAGGCGGCCCACGGCCGGTACGCCGATGCCGAACCAGACGGTGAGCGTGAAGAGGGCGAAGTAATCGTCGGGCGTGCTGATCAGACGCAGGTAGCTTACAGCGAAGCGGCGCACGATGCGCCCCAGGGAGACGAGGAAGGCTCCGCCGATGAGGATCATGAAGATCAGGGCGACGGCCTGGTTCTCCACAATGGGGGGGTAGAGGGAGCTGATGAAGGCCGTAAAGATTCCGACAGCCACGCCGACATGGAAGACGACGAATGTGAAATAGAAAAAGGGGCCGTTGCGCGTGCTCTCCATGATCCAGGGCATGGCCACGTTCGCCATGGAGTATGCGGCGGGATAGAGGGAGGTGCTGCCCCGCTCGCCCGGCTGCTGGCGATCCCGGCCGGCCTTGAAACGGAACAGCCAGAACAATCGAATCGTGTAAACGAGCCCCATCACCCCGAGAGCGACCCAGTGGATTACTTCAGCGGCATGCATCAGGCTGTTCGTCTCGGTCTGTCCCATCTCAAACTCCTCCACCAATCTTTGCCTCGAACGGTTTGAGCTCCCGCGTATCGAGAGCAACGAAAAACACCTCCTTGAGGCAGGACCCGTTATCGAGGTGCTTCGCAACGGTATCCACCATCACCCGGGCGCAGAGGTCGAGAGGGACCTGGTAGAGCCCGGTCCCGACGGGCGGGAAGGCCAGCACGGTGAACTTCTTTTCTTCAGCCAGCCGGAGCGCGGCCAGCGTCGCTTTTTGGAGCTTTTCTTCCGTGTCCGGTTCATAGAACTTGGGCCCGTTCACGTGAATGATGTGGCCGGCTTTCATGTTGCCGGCCTCGGTGATGATCGCTTCTCCTTTGGGGCAGCTTCCAATGGCGTCCAGCTCTTCCTGGATCGATTTGCCGCCCCGGACGGCAATGGCGCCGCCGTACCCGGATCCGAGCTTTACATCGGAAGTGATGTCGAAGACAAAGGCATCGACTTCCATGTCGGTGATGTCTCCCTCGACAAGCCGGATGACGCTCTCTTTGACTTTTTTCTCCATCGTGTTCCACTCCCTACGGTTTCTCGATAAGCACGCCCTTGAAGGAGGGTTTTCATGGCCGGGTGAAAGGGGCCGATCACCCGGAATTTCGTGTTTTGAACGAACAGTTCAATCTTTTTTAAATGCGCGCTGCGCTGGAGGAGGGTCTTTTAGAAATTACACATATGATTTATATTAATACCTTAACGATGGGATTTATATCACTGTATCGTGCGGCTGTCAAAGGGCTTTTAAAAAAAATCCTACTTATTTCATCAAGTTAATAGGAATTCGAATTATCCCGATCATTTGATCACAAGATTCAGGAACCGGTCCGTAACAAGAAGGCATCCCTTCTCGACAACGGTCGTGGCGCTGAATTCGGTCACAACTGCGGGACCTGCGATCGTGTCGCCCGGGCGGAGGCTTTGTCTCTCGAAAAGGGGAAGGGGCTTTGTGCCGAACCCGGCCTGGGGTTTGATTTCCTTGTCGGTTTTCGGCCGCTGCTTTCTGATTCGCTTTCTCGAATTTCCTGCCTTGTTTCCTCCGCCGAAAAGAGGAAGGGAGAAATCCCGATCCCGGATAAACCGGGTTCGCAGCGCCACCGATTCCACCCGGCCGTCCCTGTTGCAGTGGCCGTACTGCTCCAGATGGGCTTCGTGGAAGCGCTCGGCCAGCCTTCTTCCCTTTTCGAAGGGGAGAATCAGCTCGAAAGACTGTCCCCTGTATCGAAGGTCGGCTTCGCAAAAGACGTTCACGCGGCCCCGCACCCGGCGTTCGCGGCGCCACTCCTCCTCGATGCGGCGGAAAACTTTTTTCATCTTCTCCTCGGCGCCGCCGCCCAGGGCCAGGGGAAAGCCGGCCGAGCGCTCTTCGCGGAGCTCTGCCGATGCGATGCCCGAAGCGGAGAGCACGCCCGGGTCGGGCGGAATGATCGCGGCGGGCAGTCCCATGCTCTTCATGAGGCGGCAGGCGTGGAGCGGGCCCGCGCCGCCGAATGCCACGAGGGGAAAATCGCCGGGATCGCGTCCCCGGCCCAGCGTGATGACGCGCACCGCTTTTTCCACCACGGCGTCGGCCACGTCGAGAACGCCGCGGCAGAGCGCGGCCTGCGTCACGCCGAGGCGCCGCGCCAGGGGGACGAGCGCTTTGGCTGATCGCCGGGGCTTCACGGGGAAACCGCCGCCGAGAAGGCCCGACGGGTCGAGCCGGCCCAGGGCGAGGTGGGCGTCGGTCAGCGCGGGCGTTGATGCGCGTCCGTAACAGGCCGGGCCCGGATCAGCGCCCGCGCTCTCGGGGCCGACGCGGAGCGCTCCCCCCCGGTCGATCCAGATCTTCGAGCCCCCGCCGGCGCCCACCGTGTGGATATCGACGGAAGGCACGAGGAGGGGGAGTCCCGTGATCGACGATTGGTGCCGCCGGAGCGGTTCGCCGTCGATGAGGCTCACGTCCGTCGAGGTGCCGCCCATGTCGAAGGTGATGGCCTTCATATCCGATCGGGACGGCTCCCGGCTCCGCAGGAGCGCGGATTTGCTCCGCAGGAGCGCGGCCGTTCCGGCCACACCGCCCGCCGGGCCGGAGAGAATGGTGACAACGGGCCGCTCGGCCGCCTCGGACGGGGGCGCCACCCCTCCCGACGAGCACATGACCAGAATCTCGGCCCCCGGAAAGGCCTCTTCCAGGCGTTTGAGATATCCTTCCATGACCGGTTTGAGCGATGCATTGATCACCGTTGTCGACGCCCGCTCGTATTCCCTGAACTCGGGCGCGACCCGGGATGAGAGTGAAACGGAGAACCCGGCCTTGGCGAGAGCCCGGCCGAGGCGTCTTTCCGGCTCCGGCCTGAGGAACGAATAGAGCAGGCAGACCGCAGCGGTTCGCGCTCCGGAACGGAGCGCCTTCTCCACCACGGCCCGTATGTCGGCCTCTTTCAGCCTGGTTTCCTCCCGGCCGCTGTGGAGCGTGCGCTGGTCCACCCCGAAGCGGAGGCGCCGCGGGACGGGCGCTTTCGCTTTTCTCACGGGCAGGCGGAAGAGATGAAGGCGCTCCTGTCTGCCGATCTCGATCACGTCTTCGAATCCCCTGTTGGTCACGAGGCACGTCTTGGCCGTCTTCCCCTCGAGAAGGGCGTTCGTGGAAACGGTCGTGCCGTGCACGAGGACGATGTCTTTCCCGAAGCGCTCGAGAAGCTCGTCCTCGCTTCCATCGGCCAGGGTGCCGAGAAAACCGGCGACGCCGCGGCGGATCACCGAGACCGGATCGGTCGGGTGTGAAGGCCTTTTGTCCACGGTCACCTTTCCGGCGCGGACAAAGATAAAGTCCGTGAATGTTCCCCCCGTGTCGACTCCCGCCAGAATGGGCGAGCCTTTCATGAGCAATCCTTTCGCTGTCCTCTTTTTGCCGCGAACACTGCCCTTATCACAACTCGACGGGAATATCCACCCGGAACTCCGTTGAACGCGACCCCCGGTCCGATCATAATGTTCGTTCCATTTCATGAAATCCTGAAAGGCTTCATCGTGGCCCTATCCGAGTTTCCGGCAACGGTCGTCCAGAACAGCGCCCTCGCGGCCGCGGTCTGGATCGTTCTCTCCTATCTCGTCGGCTCGGTCCCCTTCGGGCTCGTCGCCGGTTTCCTGAAGGGCGTGGACATCAGGGCGAAGGGCTCGGGCAACATCGGCGCCACCAACGCGATCCGCATCCTGGGCAAGCCGATCGGCCTGGCTGTTTTCGTTCTCGATTTTCTCAAGGGTTTCGGCCCGGCCATGCTGGTCCTGCACGCCGCCTCGATCCCGGCGCCCGACCCCTTTCTCGGCGAATCGGCGGGCGGAGGAAGGCTGCTTCTCGCCCTCTGCTGCGGGGGCGCGGCCGTGGTCGGCCACTGTTTCTCCCCTTACCTCCGTTTCCGCGGGGGGAAAGGGGTGGCTGCCGCGGCCGGCGTGATCCTGGCCGTGCGCTGGGACGCGGCCCTCATCTCTTTCGCCGTCTTTTTTCTGACCAGAAAGCTCACGCGTTTCGTATCCCTATCCTCCATAGCGCTCGGAATCTCCTTTCCCCTCGCCGTGGTCGTTCTCCACTGGAGCCGGGCTTTCGGCGATTTCTTCTGGCTCACCGTGGGCGGGAGCGCCGTGGCTCTTCTGATAATTCTTCGTCACAGTTCCAACATCATCCGTATCATACACGGTGAGGAAGACCGGGTGGGCGAGCCCGACCCGGACAAGCTGCAGAGTTCGTCATGACCGAAAAAAAATATGAAAAAGTAACCGTTCTCGGAGACGGGGGATGGGGCACGGCCCTGGCCATGGTCCTCGTCGAAGCGGGCGCCCATGTGACCCTCTGGGGCGCATTTCCCGAATACATCGACCGCATGGCGTCGGAGAGGGAGAACAAGAAGTTCCTGCCGGGTGTCGGGCTTCCCGAAACGCTCCGCCTGACCTCGCAAATCGATGAAGCCGCCCGGGCCGATCTCGTCCTGTCGGTGGTTCCGTCGCAGTACCTGCGCCGGGTCATGTCCCGGTTCAGGGACGCCTTCGTCGCCGGGACGCCCATCGTCTCGGCCACAAAGGGGATCGAGACGGACACGCTCATGACGGCGACGGGCGTCATCACCGAGGTCCTGGGGCCGGTGGATATCGCCGTGATTTCCGGCCCGAGCCACGCCGAGGAGGTGGCGAGGCGCATGCCGACAACGGTTGTTTCCGCTTCCGGAGACACCGAGCTGGCCCGCCGTGTTCAGGAGACCCTGACGACGGAGCGTTTCAGGGTCTACACGAACGACGATCCCGTCGGCGCCGAGCTGGGCGGGTGCATCAAGAACGTTCTCTCCATTGCGGGCGGCATGGTGGACGGGCTCGGATTCGGCGACAACACGAAAGCCGCGCTCCTTTCGCGCGGCATTGTCGAGATGGGAAGGCTCGGTGAAGCCATGGGCGGCCGGCGCGCCGTCTTTTTCGGCCTCGCCGGGATCGGCGATCTGATCGTTTCCTGTGTTTCGCAGCACGGCCGCAACCGCGCCGTGGGGGAGAAGCTCGGGCGGGGAGAAACACTCGAGCAGATCCTCGACGAAATGGAGATGGTGGCCGAGGGCGTCAAGACGACGCAGGCCGTCAAGAGACTGATGGAAATCCACAAGGTGGAAATGCCGATCTGCAGCGAAGTCTACAGTGTTCTTTACGAAGGAAAGAAGCCGGAAAACGCACTCCGCGACCTGATGACCCGCCGTCTCAGAGATGAGGTCGAGTGGTAGAGGTTCCTGTTCAGCCGCATGGCGGAATCTTCTTGAACGACAGCGGATTGTGATTATTCTAAACCTTTTCCATCCGGTCCCTGCTCCATGAGCCGTGAAACCCGGCGGGGCGGGGTTTTTCTATCTCCGTTTTTCTATCTCCATATTGTTCCCGAGGGGAGATAAAATGTGTCTTCATTCTCCCGCTGAACGGCGGTTCCTTTTAAGACCTTTCTGGAAAACCGCCCTCCTCCCTCTTTTGTTGCTTTGCTTGACCGCATCGCCTTCTCCGGCGCAGGCCGCGGACGGTCAGGGCGGCAAGGAGCTTCTGCTCCTCAAGGGAGGCCGGATCATCACCATGTCCGGCGACGATATTTCCAGAGGCAATATCCTCGTTAGGGGCGATATCCTCGTTAGAAAGGACCGGATCTCTTTCGTGGGCCGGAGCTTTCGCATGCCCCTGCGGGGCGCCGCCAAGGTCGATATCTCCGGCAAGGTCGTCATTCCGGGGCTGGTCGACGCGTACAGCGCTCTTCTTCTCGAGCCGGACGGAAGCGCAGGCGGAAAAGCGGAGAGCACCATCCTTGATGCCGTCGACATTTACGGGAAGAGAACGTTCGAAACAGCCCTCGCCCAGGGCGTCACCACGATCGGGATCTTTCCGCAGACACGCTCCGGAATATCGGGCAGCGGCGCCGCGCTTCGCCTCCTCCCATCGGCCCCTCTCGAAGAGATGATCCTTTCGCGCCAAGTGGGGCTCAAGGCGGCGGTCGGAATCGGCGCCTACGGCAGAACGATCTCGCGCCTGAAAGAGGTCAAGTCTTTGCGCGCCGCCCTGAAGGGGGCCAAAGAGTACGCCGAATCTCTCGAGACCTACGAAGAGGAGCTCGAAGAATACTCCAAGAAGATCGAAGAGCGCGCAGCCGAGGAAAAAAAGAAAGAAGAGAACAACAAGAAGGATAAGGCGGCCGGCAAGGGCGATAAAAAGGGAAATAAAAAGGGAGATAAAAAGGGAGATAAAAAGGGAGATAAAAAGAAAGAGGAAAAGAAGGAAGAGCTCAAAAAACCGAAAAAGCCCAGGTTCAATGCCGGAAAGGAAGTGCTGGTCAAAGCCCTGGAAGGCGAGTTGCCGCTCTTCGTCGAAGCCCACCGCGCTTCCGATATCCTGAACGTGCTCGACCTGGTAAAGGAATACCCCGTCCGGCTCGTCCTCGTGGGATGCACCGAGGGGTACAAGGTGGCGGGCGCCATCGCCGAAGCGGACACCACCGTGGTTCTCGGTCCCGTCATGCGCGAGTCCGATTTGGAGAACAACGAGTATCGCAACCACGTTCCCTGGTGCGCGGCCGCCCTCGACCGGGCGGGCGTCCCCGTCGTACTGGCGAGCTCGGGCCGCAGCGCCGCGGAAACGAGGTATCTCGGACTCGATGCGGCCCAGGCCGCGGCGAACGGCTTCGACGAGATGAAAGCGCTCCGTGCGATCACGCTCGGCGCCGCAGAGACGCTCGGGATTTCCGACCGCGTGGGATCGATCGAAAAGGGCAAGGACGCAGATCTCGTCGTTCTCAGCGGCGATCCTTTTTCCTCGTCGGCTGTCGTGGAAAGGGTGATCGTCAAGGGAAAGACCGTTTATCTCCGCCGAGGGGAGGAGGACAAATGATGAGATTGAAAGGAATTTATTTCCTGGCCGTTCCGGTTCTGCTTTTCTGCTCTGCTGCGGGACAGGCCTTGCGTTCCCAGGCCGACGAGCCCTTCGCGCTGCGCGCCGCAAAGGTGATGACCGGAACCGGCGCCGTCTACGATAACGGCGTCATTCTCATCCGCGGGGGGAAGATCGCGGCCGTGGGCGTTGATTTTTCTCTCCCGGCCGGATGCGTGGTGAAAGATCTGGGACCGGCCGTGATCGTTCCCGGCCTTGTCGATGCCGACACGGCTCTCGGCGCGGAGGGCGTGAACTCCGAGCCCGTCACCGCCCTCCAGCCCGATGCATCGGCCGAGGATGTTTTCAATCCCTATCACGATGATTTCGAGCGCGCGCTGGCCGCCGGGATCACGAGCGTGATCGTTTCACCGTCCGTAGAAAACGTCGTGGGCGGAACGGCCGTTGCCGTCAAGACGTTCGGGAAAAATCTCTCCGAAAGGGTCCTGCGCACGGGCGGCCCCCTTGTGTTGACCGTGGACGAGAAAGCCTTCGGCATGAGCCGCAGGCCCACGTCGAGGGTGGGGACCGTCGATCTCCTGAAAGGGACGATCAAAAACGCTCTCGCCGGAGACGGTGATGCTTCTCCCCGTCTCACCCTCTTCGCTGCGGGCAAGCTGGACGGGATTTTCTGGGCATGGCATCGTTACGACATCGCCACGGCTCTCGATCTCAGAAAGAAATACGGGCTCAAGCTCACGCTCGGCGGCGTGAGCGATGCCTGGGAAATGATGGATGATCTCAAAGCGGCGGGTGCTCCGCTCATCATGGGGCCCTTCGGCTTCAAAACACCCGATCGCGAGCTCCGGGCTCCGGGGCGCGCCGCGAAGGCCGGGCTCAAGATCGCTTTCACGGCGGCCTCCCCTTACTGGAACCCCGACTATCTCCGGATCACGGCCGCTCTCGCCGTGCGCAACGGTCTCGACAGTGAGACGGCGCTCAGGGCTCTCACTTCGGCGCCGGCCGAGATCACGGGCATTGCAAACCGCGTCGGCTCTCTCGCGCCGGGGAAGGACGCCGATCTCGCGGTCTTTTCCGGCGACCCCATCGATCTCACGTCCCGCGTCCTCCGCGTTTATGTGGGCGGCCGGCTTGCTTATGTGGGTCGATCGCCTCCCTTCGAGGACGATCCTGATGATAAGGAGGCGGGCAGATGAAAACCCTCTTATCCACTGTATTTATATTGATTCTCTTCTCCCTTGCGGCCGCCGCGGCCGGCGCCCCGGAGGACGCCCGGGCAGCCCCGGAAGATGCCGGTTCCCCGGAAAACGTCCGTGAAGCCCCGGAAAACGGCTGTCTCGTTGTCAGAGCGGCCTGGATTTACGTGGGGGACGGGACCGTCATCGAGAACGGCATGATCCTGATCCGCGACGGCAAGATCGTCGAAGTCGGAGCTTCCATCGAAGCGCCTGAGGACGCTTCCGAGATTTCGAGCGGGACGGGCGTTGTCACGCCGGGCCTCATCGACGCCGCTTCAACGGCCGGCGTGATCAACGGCAATTCCTGGACAGAGCACTCTTCCGAAGTGGTGCCTCATCTGAGCGTTCTCGATGCCGTCGATCTCAGGTCGCGCGATTTCGAGCGGCTCGTCCGGGAGGGCGTGACCGCCGTTTACGTGACCCCCGGCTCGGGGAGCGTGATCGGCTGCCGCGGCGCGGTGGTCAAAACAGCCGGTCCGATCGATAAGCGCGTCCTCATCGAGAAGGGATCGGTCAAAGCCGCAATGGGTCGGGACCCGCTCAGGAGAGGGGCCTATAACCAGCGGCCTTACTGGGAAGCCACGTTCATGACCCGCCGGCCCACGACGCGCATGGGCGTTGTCTGGGTCTTTCGCGATGCTTTCTATTCTGCAAAGAGATACGCCAAGGATAAAAACGCCGCCAGGTCGTCCTTCGAAGAGCCGGCGCTGAAGACACTCGTCGACGTGCTCGAAGGCCGGGTTCGGATGAGGATCCAGACCCGCCAGGACAACGACATCTGGAGCGCCATCCGCCTTTCAGAAGAATTCGGAATCGACATCGTGCTCGAGGAGTGCACCGAGGCCTACCGCTGTCTCCCGGAGCTGAAGAAAAAGAAGATCCCCATTATTTTCGGACCGATCTTCTCTTTTCCCAGCGGTTACCGGGGCCGAACGGGCGAAGCGAACAGGCCCTGCCTCAACACGGCCGGCCTGATCCGGGAAGCGGGCCTCCCCATGGCGCTGACGGCCGGCGATCTGACGGGCGAGGGCTCTCTGCCGCACCAGGCGGGCTATGCGATCCGGGCCGGCCTCTCCTTCGATGCCGCTCTCGAAAGCGTCACAGCGGCGCCGGCCAAGCTGCTCGGTGTGGAGAAAAGAGTGGGTCTGCTCCGGTCCGGGCTCGACGCCGATCTCGTGCTCTGGAACGGCAAACCCTTCGATCCGGCCTCGCGGCCGATTACAGTCGTCATTGACGGAAAGCCTGTTCATGTCCTGGGACTTGCGGGCGCCGATCTGGAAGAATTGAACGAACAAGATAACTGATGAAACGGAGTGATCACGATGCGCTGTACAATGCGGGTTGTCTTTTTTCTCCTCCTCGTTGCCGCCGTCCTGCCGCCGGGCAGGGCGCAGGACGTTCGTGCCGGTAAAATCGCTCTCAAAGCGGGCCGGATCATCACCGTTGCCGACGAAGAGATCCGAAACGGTGTGATCCTCATCGACGGCGGTAAGATCCTCGAGGTGGGAAAGGACCTGGAGATACCCTTTGACTTCTGGGTCATCGAGCTGGAAGAGGGTCAGGTCGTCTTTCCGGGAATGATCGAACCCCACACGAGCCGCGGGCTCGACCGGTCGAACGAAAGCCTGCCCGTCGTCCCCTTTCTGAGCGTGTTCGATGCCATCGACCCGTCCAATCTCGTTTTCGAGGACGCTCTGCGCGACGGGATCACGGCGCTCAACATCTGCCAGGGGAACAACACCGCCATCGGCGGCATGGCGCGGGTCGTCAGGCCGATCGGCATGACCGTCGGCGAGATGACGCTCAAAGCCGAGGCCGGTCTCAAGATCTCGGTCTATCCCATGCGCGGCCAGGACCGGCTGACCCAGATGGCGATCCTGCGCGAGGCGTTCCGCGAGCTCGGGGAATATACGGACAATCTCGCCGAATCGAAATACGAGGAAGAGTGCAAGGAGAAGAAGGAGGAGATCAAGGTCCCGCCGGCCGTCGCCCGCGAGAAAGGAATAGCTCTTCTCGAGGAAGAGGATTTCGACTTCAAGCACAAAAACCTGAAAAAGCTCTCCCAGGGCCGGCTGCCGGCCTTCGTTTACTGCAACGAGGCCATGGACGTCTCGCGCGCCGTCGAGATCGCCGGGAAGAACGGCTTTTTGAAGAGAACGGTCTTCGTTCTCGGGAACGAGTGCTGGAAGGCCGTTGACGAGATCAAAGCGGCGGGGCGCCCCGTGATCCTCGACTCGTCCATGGTCCACAGGGAGGAGGACCCTCTCACGGGCGAGGAAAGCTCGACCTTCGTTCCCCTCGTCTTCTACGAGGCCGGCGTCTCCTTTGCGGTCAGCACGGATCCTAACGACGCCTACGGGAAGCGCTTCCCCTGGTACCAGGCGGCGCGGCTCGTGCGCAACGGCATTCCCCGGGACGCGGCCCTCAGGACGATCACCTTCACGGCGGCGTCCCTTCTCGGCATGGGAAACCGGCTCGGCGCGATCATGCCCGGGTACGACGCGACGCTGCTCGTGCTTTCGGGCGATCCTCTCGACAATGCGACTTGGGTGGAGAGCGTCTTCATCGAAGGCGAGCTCGTTTACGAGCGCGAGAAGGACCATCGCCTGAAGGAGCTCCTCACCGGAGAGGAAGCCGGGGAAAAAGCCCCGGAAGAGGAGAAGCCGGCCGAAGGCGGTGAAGAGGAAAAGAGCACTGAAGAAACGCCGCCCGGCAAGACCGATGAATCCGAAAAATCGGATAAGACGGATGTGCCGGAAGAGCCCGAGAAGCCATCGGAAAAAGAAAATCTTTCCGGCGTTGAAAGGAGCAGATGATGAACTGGCCTGTTCTGACACTCTGCGCAGCACTCGCGGCACTGGGCGGCGCTGTTTTGGAAAAGGATGGGGAAGAAGCTCCAACCCTCGTGATCCGGGCGAAACGGATCTACACCCTGTCCGACGGGGCCGGCGTTCCCGAGATCGTCGAGAACGGGGCGCTTTTGATCAGGGACGGCCGGATCGCGTCCGTGGGAACCGACATCGATGTTCCGAAGGGCGTGCGCGTCATCGACTTCCGGGACGGTGTGATCATTCCCGGCCTTGTGGCGGCCGGTTCGAGGCTCGCCGGATATCTGCCGGGCGAGGAAACGGTTTCGGCAAAGTACCGCGCCCTCGATGCGTTCGATCCCTACGCCGGGAACGACCATCTTCTCGAAGGCGGGGTGACGGCGCTCTATCTCTCCCCCGACACGCGCCGCCTCGTCTCCGGCCGGGGCGCCGTTGTCAAGACGGCGGGCCGGAGGGGAGCGCGCGTTCTCGATGAGGGGAGCGACCTCTGTGTGAATCTCTGCGAGAGCGCCTACCGGCCCGGGGGGGTGCAGAGGTATCCCCTGCCGGCCTGGTCTCTCGAAAAAATCCCGCCGGCCATACGCCAGGGACCGACGGCGCGCCTCGGGCAGTATATGGAGCTGCGCGGCGCCTTCACGGCGGCGCGCGAGTACGGCGCTTTGAAAAAGTCCGGCGCCCTCGACGGGAAGTCTTTCGATAACAATCTCGAGGTTCTGGCCGAGACGCTCGCCGAGCTTCCCGTTCTGCGGATCAGGGCTCTCAGGGCCGTTGACATCGAAGGCGCCTTGGCCGTCGCAGAGGAAATGGGTTTCCGGGCGTACCTCGCGGGATGCACGGAAGCGCACCTCGTCGCGGACCGGCTCGCCGCTTCGGGACTCGGCGTCGTCTACGAGATCTCCTTTCGCCAAGACAGACCGGAAAACGAGATCGGGATCGAGCCGGGCCGCATGGTAGAGAAAGCGTCTACAGCCGCCCTTCTCCACGAGAAAGGCGTGGACCTGGCGCTTGCACTTCCTTCCTGGGTTTCGCCGTCGGCTCTTCTCGGCGCGGCCCGCCTCGCCGTCAGAGGGGGACTGTCCGAGAAAGCCGCCCTCGAAGCCGTGGCGCGGTCGCCGGCCCGGATTCTCTGCGTGGACGGCCGCGTGGGAAGCCTCGTACCGGGCAGGGATGCCGATTTCGCCGTCCTTTCCGGGTCTCCCTTTGACGTGAATTCCCACGTGCGTGAGGTCTTCATCGACGGGAGCTCGGTCTTTGTCAATCCGGCGGGCCGGGACGCTCTCGTGGTCCGCGCCGGCAAGGTTCTGACCGCTGCAGGGGAACCCATCGTGAACGGTGAAGTTCTCGTCGAAGGGGGCGTCATCAAGGCCGTGGGGCATACCGTGCCCCATCCCCCGGGCGCGCGCATCGTCGACGAGGGGGCGGACTCGGTGGTTGCGCCCGGTCTGATCGACAGCCACGGCCATCTCGGTCTCGAAAGGGACAAAACCGTGCCCGGCCCCGATATCGCCATCCACCGCGCCGTGGCCGTGGAACAGGACAACTTCCGCCGCGTCGCTTCGGCCGGCGTGACAACGGTGATCATGTCCCCTTACGGCGCAAACAGCAGCGGTTCGAGGGTGGCGGCCGTCAAGACGGCCGGCCGCTGCCGGAAGGACCTCGTTGTGGACGAGCTCTGCGCCGTCAAGTTCGTCTTTACCGGAAAAGATCCCGTCCTCGGCCGGGACAGCCTGCGCAAACCGTTGAAGAGCGGGAAGAAATATTTCGATTCGTGGAAAAAATATTACGAAGACCTGAAGAAGTGGGAGGAGGAGCAGGCAAAGAAAAAGAAAGAGGCCGAAGAAAAGGGGAAGGCGAAGACCGAGAAGGAGAAAAAGACCGGGTCTTCAAAAGAAAAGTCCGTCGAAGAAGAGAAAGAAGAAAAGGCCGATCCTCTCTCCGGAACTTGGGAGGGAAAGATTTCGGGAGGACCGATCCCCGAACCGGTCGACGTTGTCGTCAAGCTGAAGCTCGACGATGACGGCATCACTGTCACGGGCTCGGCCTCGTCGCCCCTGAGCCCGGAAGAGGTCGAGCTGAGCGGCACCTTTCAGGACAACCACCTGCGTGTCGAGATTCTCGAAGAGACCCCCATGGGTCTTCCCGTTGTCGAGGCCGACATCGACCGCGAGGACCACATGACGGGCTTTCTCCAGCTGGGCGACGCATTCAAGGTCGACTTCGAGGCCGACCGCGTCGAAAAGGAGGCGCCCGTCATCAAGGTGTCGAGAAAGAAAAGAAAAGCCGGAGACAAACCGGAACCGCCCAAGGTCAACGAAAAGCTCGAACCCTTCCGGAAGCTCTTTGCCGGCGAGATCCCGGTTTTTGTGAGGGTTCATAAGGACAGCGAGATCGAGGCCGTGATCAAGGTCGTGGTCGAAGAGTTCAAGGCGCCCCTTGTGCTCCTCGGCGCGGGCGAGGCCTACAAGGTGAAGGACAAGATCAAAGCGGCGAAAACGGGCGTCGTCGCCAGGCTTCCTCTTGTGGGCACGAAGGATGGAAAGCCCTACATCCAGGCCGCCGACCTTTCGCGGGACGCGATCCAGGTCCTGTTCCAGTCGAACGCCGAAGACGGCGCGCGCTCTCTTCCCGCCATGGCGGCCGGCGCCGTCAGGAACGGCATGGATGCCACGGCGGCTCTCGAAGCGCTCACCATAAACCCGGCCCGGCTGTTCCACATCGATGATCGCGTTGGGAGTCTCCGACCCGGAATGGACGGTGATCTCGTTATCTATTCCGGTGATCCCTTCAATGGAACGAGCCGGGTGCTCCGGGTCTTTGTGGCCGGAAAGGAGGTGGAACAATGAAAAAAAGAACAGCCTCTTTGCTGATCATCTTCTTTGCGGCGCTGTCCGCCGGGCTCTGTGCCGCGGGAGAAGCGACCGCTGCGGCCGGCGGCGCATCGAACGAGGCGGAATCGCCCGGCCTGGCTGTTTTGTGCGGCAAGCTCCTCACCATGGACGACGAGGACCGCGTGATCAACGGGGCCGTTGTTCTGATCAAGGGAAAAAAGATCGAAGCGGTCGGCGCCGAAGAGGACGTGAAGATCCCCGAGGGATACCGCGTGATCGACGGCCGCGATCGGTGGGTGCTTCCCGGGCTTGTCGACTTTCACAGCCACGTGGCCGGCTCGCTGGGCGATCTCAACGACGGCATCTATCTCACCAATCCGGGGCTCAACTCTCTCGACACGCTGACCCCCGAAAACGACTACGTGAAAATGGGGCGCGCCGGCGGGGTGACGTCCATGCTGCTCATCCCGGGGTCGGGCACCAACATGTCGGGCTTCGGAACGCTTTGCAAGAGCGCGGGCCGGAGCACGGAGGAGATCACGATCAAGTCGCCGGGATCGCTCAAGATCGCCCAGGCCGGAAACCCCGAGTGGTACTGGTACGGCGTGGGGCGATCCTTCATGTACTGGAACCTGCGCACCACACTCGAGGAAATGAAGGCCTACCACGAGGCCTGGTGCGCCTATGAAGAGGGGAAAGCCGAGAAGCCGCCCGAGTACGATCCGGCGAAGCACGATTTCCGCGGCCTCTTCCGCAAGGAGTTCGCGGCATCGATCCACACCCAGGGCTACCAGCTCATGCTGAACACGGTGGTCATGCTCTGGGACACCCTCGACATCTTCGCCGTGATGGATCACTCCACCTTCGACGGCTACAAAGCGGCGCCCCTCATGAAGGAACGCGACATCGTCGTCGTCGCCGGGCCGCGCAACATCTGGTTCGACAGGCACGACCGCCGCATCAACGGGATTCCGGCCAAGTGGCACGAAGGCGGCGTCGAGAGGCTCGCCACCAACACGGACGCGCCCGTGCTTCCCCTCGAGGAGCACTCCTACCAGGCGACGATCGGCGTCCGCATGGGCTGGGACGACTCGTATGACGCGCTCAAGGGGCTGACGCGGATCGGCGCGGAGGCGGGAATGATCGAGGATCTGGTCGGCACGATCGAGGTGGGCAAGGACGCCGATCTCGTTCTGTACAACGGCGATCCGCTCGATCCCCGGACCGCCTGCCTCGTGACGATCATTAACGGAAAAGTCGTATACGACGCAGCCCGCGACGGGCAGAGCTATTGAGAGGAGCCGACAGGCGATGAAAGGTTACACGACATTGACTCTGCTTTCTCTCCTGCTGATCGGCGCCGCCTTGCCGGGCGCGGCGGCCGGCGAGGAGGGCGAGAACTTCGTTGTGGTGAAGGCCGGACATGTGATCACCGTCACGGGCGACGAGATCGAAAAGGGCACGATCGTCATTCGGAACGGCGTGATCGACGCGGTCGGCAAGAACGTGGAGATCCCCTTTCCCGCCAAGATCATCGACGCCGGGGACCTCTGGGTCATGCCCGGGCTGATCAGCCCCTTCTCCCTGGCCGGGAACCGCGTCTTCAGGAGAAGCGGCGTTCACGCCGATCTCAGGATCGCCGACGAATTCGACCCCGACGAGGACGTTCTCAACAAGATCGCGCGGTGCGGCTTCACCGTGCTCGGGTTCGGCCCGATGGGGTCGGGCATCCCGGGACAGGGAATGGCCGCACGGACCGTGGACGGCGAGGGCACGGCGCGCGTTCTCAACGATTCCGCATTTGTCTTCATCGAGATGGACAAGCCGTCGTCGGACAAGAAGACGCTGAAGGGCGCCCTGGACAAGGCGAAGAGCGAGATCGATAAACAGGAAAAGGCGAAAAAGGAGTGGGACGAGAAGCAGAAAAAGGCGGCCGAGGAAGCGGCCAAGAAGAAGGAGGCTGAAAAGAAGAAAGAGGGGGAGAAGAAAGAGCCCGAGAAAAAGAAGGAAGGCGAAAAGGACGCAAAAAAAGAGGAGAAGAAGCCCGAAAAGTTTACGCCTCCTCCGATCAGCCCGCCCTACCTTCCCATCGCCGATCTGATCCGGAAGAAGGAGGGCGTCAAGGCCCTGGTTGCCTTTAGAGAGGCCGGCGACTACATCCACTTCGAGGACGTTGCCAAGGACTGGGATTTCGCCCACGCCTACCTCGTCAGGAACATGGTGAGAAACTATTACAAGGAGAGCGACATCCTTCTCGTGGCCGAAAAGCTCGGCAAGGAAGAGGCCGAGGTGGTCCTCTATCCGACCGTCAATTTCCATCTCCTGACGAAAAACCGTTTCAACCTCGCATCCGAGCTGATCAAGGCGGGTTGCAAGGTGTCGTTCCAGACGACCGACGATTCCGTGACCTCCCACGCCGAGCAGATCAGGCTGGTCGCCCGTCTCGTCCGGGCCGGGCTCGAGAGGAAGGATGCGTTCAAGGCCGTAACGCTCCACCCCGCCGAGCTCCTCGGAATCGCCGACCGGGTGGGGAGCGTTGAGAAGGGGCGCGACGCTGATCTTCTCTTTCTTTCGGGCGATCCCTTCGACCCGCTGACGCGCGTTGAAAAGGTCATGGTTCGGGGTGAAATCGTGGGAGAGGGGCATGAGATCCAGTAGGAGTATATCGATGAAGATTCCGGGAATTGTCATTCCGGGAATGAAAATTCCCGGAGCCGCTGCAGCCCTGCTTTTCTGTCTCTGTTTCGTCCTCGCCGCGCCCCTGCAGGCGGAAGGGGAAAAAGGAAACGGAACGGACAAGAAAGAAGGCGAACCGGCCGAGAAAGAGGATCGCTACCTCCTTCTCACGGGAGGCGATGTCCACACCGTGACGGGCCCGGTTCTCAGGAACACGGCCGTTCTGGTGAAAAACAACGTGATCGCCGGGCTCGGGCGGGACCTCGAGATCCCGGAAGGAGCCGAGATCCTCGACGTGGCGGGCATGCGAGTTTACCCCGGCCTGATCGCGGTTTCGTCGTCGGGCATCGTGGGCCGCGAGCCGCCCGAGAACTCGACCGATGTGTTCGGCCTCGGAATGATTCTTGGCCTGTCGGGCGGTCTGACCACCGTTGTGACGGGGAACACGGCCGCCAAGCTGACCTACGGCACTCTGGAGGACATGGTCGTGAAGCGCAAAATCTTCACGACTCTCCGGTACGAGAGGCGCTACCCGCAGCGGCGGGCCGATCTGGTCAGGGATCTCGAAAAGGTGAGGCAGTACATCCGCGACCTGTCGGCCTGGGAGATGAAGAAATCGATGGGCGACAAGGAGGCCGAGGAGCCGGACAAGAAGTGGATCAAGGGGAAGTACGACACCTACCTCAAGCTCCTCAGGCGCGAGATCACGGCCCTGATCGAAGCCGACAACATGCAGGACCTGATCGACGCCTCCGGCCTGGCCGGCGGCTTTGGGTTCCGGCTCGTGATCCGCGGCGGCGGGGAGGGCTGGACCACGGCCCCCGAGCTCGGCCGAAAGGGGGTTTCGCTCATCATTACTCCGAGGAGAAAGCGATGGTCCCGCATGCAGAAGAATCCCGGGGACGTGGGCGAGGTGTGCGGGTGTGAAGTCGACGAGCACGAAGAGAACGAAGAGTGCCTCGGTTTCTTCGAAAAGCTGAGCAGCATGGAATGCGAAGACGAAGAGGAGACGGCGGAAACCATTGCCCGCGACAGCTCCCGCCTGCTCAGGCCCTCCGGTTGGAGCATCGAGAACGCCCGCATTCTCTACGAGAGCGGCGTTCCCTTTGCCATCATTCCGGGGTCGAACCGTATCGGCCTCTGGGGGTTGACGGGACGCGATCTCCTCATGATGCCCATGGAGGCCGCATTCGCCGTGCGCGGCGGGCTTCCCGACAAGGCCGCAGTCGAGGCCATCACGATCAACGCGGCGCGCATTCTCGGCATCGACCACAGGGTCGGGTCGATCGAGGTGGGCAAGGACGCCGACCTGGTCGTGTGCGACGGCGATCTCCTTCACTACAAGACCATGGTGCAGTGGGTGGTCGTGAACGGCCGCGTCGCATACGACAAGGAGAAGGAGTCGCTCTTCGCCCACATTCGCCCGCGCGGAAAAGCCGGGACCGAGCCGAAGCCCGAGTTCTGGCCGCGCGAGCTCGGTCCCATGCCGGGCTTCGAGCCCGATGTCCTTCCGCCCGAGCCGGGAGAAGAAGAGGATGCTCCCCGGGATGAGGAAGAACCCATCGAAGAGGAGTCCACGGGCTCCGCAAAACAGGAAGGAGAGAAGTGACCGACGCGGGATCTGAAGAATATTCTTACAGTGCGGGGGAGACGCTGAGAGAGATCGCCGTTGTCGGTGACCGGGACCTTCTCGAGGAAGCCTGGCTCGAAGCGCTCGAAAAACCGGGCCCCGCCCGGCTTTTCCTCGAAACGCTCGGCTTCGTCCCCCTGAAGAAGCGAAGAGAGGTCTCGATCGAGCTCCTTCCCCTTGTGCTCGAAACCTATACCGAGCTCGGCCGCCTCGAGGACGCGCTTCTCGTTGCCCGGCACATGGCAAGTCTCGAGCCCGGGAGCCGGCCGATCCGGCGCACCCTGCTCAAGCTCTTTCGCCGTATTCACGAAAAAGAGCTCTGGCTCGAAATCTTTCTCCGTTCTTCCGGCCTCGACGGCGACGAGGCCCTCGATCGCGCCCTCGCTTTCTTCGATTCCTTCGGTCCGTTCAAGCCGGGTGTGCCGGTGGAGCACCGCGCCGGTTGGGGGCCGGGCGTGATCGAGGGCTACAGCGATGAGGACACGGAGGTGCGTGTCCGCTTTCACGACGGCCGGGTTCGGGAGTTTCCGCTTCTTTCCATGGTGGAGAGCCTGCCGCCTATGGCGGCCGATGACCTGAGGGCCATGATCCTGAGCGATCCCGAGGGAACGCGGGAGAAAGCCGAGCGCGACCCGGGATATATCGTGCGGCGCGCCGTTGCCCTCTACAGGGGCCCCGTCGCGGCGGCCAAGATCAAGGAAGCGATCGTGGAAAAAATCGTGCCCGCCGTAAAATGGGCGAAGTGGTGGACCGGAGCAAAAAAGGCGGCGGCCCAGGATCCGTGGCTCAAGGTGGAGGGGGGCGCGCGGCCCCGCTTCTCGCTCAGGGGGAGCCCCGTCTCTTTGAGCGAAGAGGCCGTGGATAAGGTGCGCCGGGCGACCGGCCTGAAAGAGGCGGTGGCGCATGTGCGCGAGATCGTACCGGCCGTCTCCGATCCCGCTCTGCTCGAGAGCCTGTTCGAGGAAATCTCCCGCCGCGTCGGAAGCGAGACGGGAGAGGAGGATGATTCCGAGCTCCTTGACGGAGTTCTCCTTCTCGAGGAGCACGGCCGGGAAACAACCGTGACGTCGGTCGACCTCTTCCGGGAAACGAGCGCGTCGGCGGGCGGTCCGGCCGCTGTCCGGCTCCTGGCTTCCATCCCGGGCGGCCGGGGGCGGAAGAAGGGGCTCAGGACGTTCATTCATGCCTTTCCGGATGAGTGGCCCATTCTGCTGGCCGGGAACTATCATCTCCTGGCGCGCGATCTCATGGATCCGGCGGGTGACGCCCTCGTCAAGGCAAAACAGGCCCCGCTCCTTGCGGAGAAGATGAAGAAGATGGCGCGCGATCCCTGGAAGTATCCCTGGCCTCTCTTCTACCTGGCGCGCCGGACCGCTTCGGGCGATTTGGACGGCGTCGAGGGCGCCATGACGGCGCACGAGGCCGTTCTCGTTCTTCTTCGGTGTCTCGAGGCATCGCTCTTTCACACGCGGTACGACCGGGCTTTCGTGCGGGAGGTGACCAAACGCTACGAAGAGCTCCTGTTCGATGAAAAGCGCGGCCTTTTCGAGCGCTTCCTCGACGAAGGGGAGAAGCCCCTTCTCGAGAGGGCCATGGAGATGGTTCACGTCACGTCGAAGCTGCCCAAGAGCGTGATCGACCGGCTCGTGATCGCTGTTCCCATTCGCTTTCCCGACCTCGGCAAGGAGGAGGAAAGACCCTTCTGGGAGAGCGACGTCATCTTCTGCAGCCGCGACGGGATCGGAAAGAGGAAGGTCGAGTACAAGGAGCTGACCGAGGTCAAGATCCCGGCCAACGCCGAGGCGATCGGAAAAGCCGCGTCATTCGGCGACCTCTCGGAGAACGCCGAGTGGACGGCCGCCGTGGAGGAGCAGAGGCTCCTCACCGATAAAGCCCGCATCATGGAGGAAGAGCTGAAGAGTGCGATGCTGATCGAGGAGCAGGATCTTCCCGACGGGATCGTTGCTCCCGGAACGAGGGTGTCATACCGCGAGGAACTGACCGGCCAAGAACGGGTCGTCACCATCCTCGGCCCCTGGGACATCGGCGACGAGGGCGTTATCTCCTACAGGGCCCCGCTTGCCTCCGGTCTCCTCGGTAAGGGAGAATCCGATTCGGCGACGCTCGACCTCCCTTCCGGCGAGGTTGCGGTCACCATTCTCAGGGTGGAGCCCGCGTTCTAGCTCGGCTGGACCGGCCGGCTCGGCAAAAGTAAGCGGAAACCGCTTGACTCGTTCTCCCGACGCTTTCATAATCCCTATCCCGGCCGTCCGGGCAAATGAATGAGCTGTCCGGAAGGCGGGTAAAATGATCAAAAAACGGGGCGTGGCGCAGTTTGGCTAGCGCGCTTGAATGGGGTTCAAGAGGTCGGAGGTTCAAATCCTCTCGCCCCGACCATGTAAGTGAAGTGAGCGAGGGTGTTTAGGAGAATGGCGTGAAGCCGCTCCGGCGCCCTCGCTCCTTTTTTACGCCAAGATCCGTACAATTGCACCCATTGCACCACACAGCTCAAAATTGCACCTTTTTGTACCCACTTGATTCAAAAGGGTGAAAGATCTCTCTCCACAAGATCCAGGGAGTATCATCCTCAATAATTTCGGGGGTGGGGGTTTTTATCCCCTGATCCTCGCCTTGACCCGCCTTCACGCACTCCCGCCCGGCCCGGTAAAAAAAAGCGTAAAAAGACGAATTCCTTCGAGGCGGATCCTTCCCATTTGCGCCTCTTGAATAGACCGGCAAAAAAACAGATCGCAGCGAACACCGGCGAAAGGAGAGAGCCATGACAGTTCAAAAAACGTTTTTTTCATTGATGATCGGCATAGGGCTCGTTTGCACGGGCGCTGCGGCGTTCGGGCAGACGCAGTACAGCGTGGCGGACGATTTTTCGCTCGACGGCAATCCCAACGGCGTGTGGTCTTACGGCTACACCGCGACGCTGGGAGGAACGTTTGCCCTTCATCCCTACTCCACGACCAGCCAGTGGGGATATGGCTTCTTGAGCGCGTGGTACAGCGGGATATCCTGGGATGATTCTCCCCAGATCTTGAAGAACACGTCGGGGGACCAGCAGGTCTTCGGCACGGTCGATTACCTTCCGGGACAGGCCATACTCCACCCCGGCCAGAACGACGAAAAGAGCATCGCGCGCTGGACGGCTCCGGCGGATGCGACGTTCGAGATCGACGCGACCTTCGAAGGGCGCGATTTCGGCTGGGGAACTTCCACGGACGTTCACGTGCTCGTCAACGGCGTTTCCGTCTTTGATGATGGGATCAACGGTTTCGGGGACACTGCCTCCTACAACGACACGTTGAGCCTGAATACAGGTGATACGGTCGACTTCGCCGTCGGCTTCGGAGGAAACATCTTCAACGGTGATTCGACCGCCATCGACGGCACGATCACCAATCTCGATTCCGCCGCGCTCGCGATCACTCCCGATCCATTGGTTTCCGGCCAAAATGCAGTCTTCACCGTCACCAACGCCACGCCGAATGAAAAGGTCTATTTCGCCTACAGCGTGACGGGGACGGGGAGCACCTACATTCCCATGCTCAACGTGACCCTCGACCTCGACCAGCCCAGGCAGGGGGGAGCGCCGTTGACGACCGATGCAACGGGGTTCGCCGAGTGGACGCTGCCCATTCCCGCAGCCGCGGCGGGGCGCACCGTCTGGATCCAGGTAGTTCAGTTCGAGAACAAGACCAATGTCGTTGTTTCGCAGATCCAGTAGGGGTTGGTCCGATCGGGATCTCTCTTTCAGGCCAGGAATGAGGCGGGCCGGGCATTGCTCGGCCCGTCTTTGATTCTTGCTGATTTATGCTTCACACTCGGTCGGTCATGCCGCTCCCGATCACCGAACCAATTCCCAGCGCGCGCCGCGACCTCTGCCGATGACGCGGGCCCGGCCGGTTTTCTTCATCCCGGCCAGGACCTCGGGCTTCTGCCTGAGCCAGAGATCTTGTTGCCCCTTGGCCTCCATACAACCGACGAGAAGCCACACGGTGGTGATGGGAAAGGACGTTTTGATTCGTTTTGTTGGATCGAGAACGAGCATCGCGCAGCTCCTGAAAGTAGCCTAATAGTGGCTAATTATCGTCAGAGTAGCCAATTCGGTTTCGATGTTTTTTGGGGAAGCTTTTTCCTGGCAGCACACCAGGATCGCCGACTTGGTTCTGGAACGCGCATTCGGCTTGGAGACGATGTAGATATTTGTGTGTCGAATCATTGAGGTCGAAAGGTTCGGCCCTACAGACGTCCCAGGACATCCGCTCCGATCTTGAACGCCGCCAGGGCGATCACAATCGCCAGAACCCTTCTCAGCCGACAGGCCCGCGTTCGCCGGCTGAGGATGCTTCCGAGCTGCGCTCCGGATATTGCGCCGGCAACAAGAAACGCGGCGGGAAGGAGCATGACCTGGCCTGTCGCCAGTTTTCCCGCAAAACCGGCGAGGGAGGAGAAGAAAACGAGCGCCAGGTTGCTCCCGATGACGACCCGGGTGGGCAGCTTGAGAACGTAGAGCATCAGCGGGATCAGGATGAACGAGCCGCCCTGGCCGACCATTCCGCAGAGCATCCCGACGACCAGGGCGATGCCCACGGCAAGGGGAATGTTGAAGGCGCAGACATTCGCGTCGTTGGTCTCGAGGTCTTCTTTCTTGGGAAGGAACATCATGACCGCCGCCGTGACGGCCAGGCCCGCGAAGATCGCCATCAGTGTTTCGTTGGCAACCCATTGGGAGAGAACCGAGCCGGCCAGCGCGCTGGCGAGTATGCTTCCGCCCATCCAGGCGGTCAGCCGGTGATTCACGCAGCGGTACCTGTCGTGCCGCACGGCTCCCGACAGGCAGGCGAAGAGACCCTGCGTTATGGTGAGGCCTGTCACGTGCCTCATGTCGAGCTCTCCGACGCCGAGCAGCGGCGGCAGGTAGAGGAGCGCGGGAGCCATGACGATTCCGCCGCCGATGCCGAGGAGTCCCGATAGGAAGCCGGCACCGAATCCTAAAACCAGAACGAGCACGTCAAAAGCCATCGAACCCCTTTTTGAAAACGGGATTTCGCCGGTCCTTTCCGGCGGCGACATTGCCCTTGTGTTGTAAGCGAAATAAAACTATACTTAAAATGCATTGCATTTATTGTTATCATGCACTATTGTTATGGTACCGATGGATCCGAACCACCTGCGAACCTTTCTCGCCGTTGCCGAGCGCCTCAATTACACTCGCGCCGCGGAAGAGCTGTTCCTGTCCCAGCCGGCGGTGTCGCGGCAGATCCGCAAGCTCGAACAGGGGCTCGGCGTTCTTCTCTTCGAGCAGATCGGAAAATCCCTGCACCTGACAGACGCGGGGAGGACCCTGGCCCGCGAGGCCGACAGGATACTCGGCTCCATGGAGAGAGCGGCTGAGGTTGTGCGCGCCCATCGTTCGGCCGAACGGGGCCGCCTCCGGATCGGAGCGAGCACCACGCCGGGCCTCTACCTGCTGCCTGAAGTCCTGGGTCGTTTCCACTCGCGGTTCCCCGACGTCGAGCTCCGCTACACCGTGGAGAACTCCCTGCGTGTCGAACAAAAAATCATCAGGAACGAGCTCGATCTGGGATTCGTCGGCGCTCGCATATCGAACGACGACCTCCGCGTGGAACCGGTTGTCGACGACGAGATCGTCTGCTTTTCCAGTGTATCGCACCCCGCCTCCCGGAAGAGGCGCATCGCACCACGGTCGTTGGGAAAGGAGATCTGGGTCGTCCGCGAGAAGGGGTCGGCCACACGGCGGCTCTTCGAGTCATGGCTTTCCGACAGCGGCGGAGAGGTCGGCAGGATGATCGAGCTTGCCAGCCCCGAGGCCATTAAGTCTCTGGTCGCTTCGGGCATCGGGCTCTCCTGCATGTCCGTTCATGGAATCCGCGACGAGATCCGCGCCAAGCGGTTCAGGAAGCTGCCCGTCACCGGCCTGCGCTTGAAACGCCCGATCTGTCTCGTTCGCCACGCCGACAAGCATGCCTCGCCGGTCATGAAGGCGTTCTTGGAGATTGCGGGAGGGATCTTTTGCCGGGAGAAGCGGTAGTCTCTCCAAGCGCGGCGTGTTGCTGCCGGTGATCGTTAACACAGACAGGGGCTGAAAAAACCGGGGATTTCTTGTATAATATCACACACCGATGAGCCTGAAAAAGTAGAACGCCCACACTTCAAGGAGGAGACGATGTCTTCGAAACGATGTGCCTCACTTCTGATTGTTTTCCTTTTTATCTGCACCACACCGGCCCTGGCGCAGTTCAAGCGCCACTCGGAGCACCACGGCTCGGGCGGAGAATATCACAGCACGCAGAACCTGCTCTGGGAGGGGTCGAGCTTCGAGCTGGGAACGGTCGACGTGGAGACGGGATTCACCTTCACAGACGGCTGCTCGGTCTACCGCAGGATGTGGTTCGATGAGTACGGCGACGCCGCCACCTTCGCGGGCGGGTATCTCCCCGTGACTTATGACACGAGCTGTTCCGAGCACGGCCTCCGCTCCCTCAAGATCGAGAGCGCGCACGGCGATTTTGTAGGCATCGGTTTTCCGTTCATCAAGATCAGACCGGGCGAGGCGGACTACTATACTTTTTCGGCCTGTTTCAAAACGATCGACGGCGGCTCGGTTCCCAACGTGAAAGTAACGATACGCGACATCAGGTCGACGGGCTATAAAGAATTCAAGTCGGGAACGATCACGGCGCACCAGGATTTCACTCTTCTGGAAACAGATCCTCTTTACCTCTACGAGAACGAGTACTATGAGTTCTATATGTCGGTGGGGTCATACAACAGCCCCAACACCGGCTTCGACGAGCCCCTCTGGGTCGATGCCGTCCGGTTGAAGAGGTCGGGGGCCCAGCCGGGTTTCTTCTACCACACCGAGCGCCAGGAGATCTTCGCCTACACGGCGGACGCGGACGGACCCGTGACCGGAAACATCTACAGCTCGGAAGACGACACGATCCGCTTGATGCTCCAGGTCTACGAGGAAGCTCCCCTACCCGATCTCGACTATCACAAGATCGTCTGGTCCGTTATCGATCGACTGGGCGGCGAGGTCGGATCGGGGGAACAGGCGGTCATGCCCTCGCCCACGACGTTCCAGGAGTTCGAGCTTTTCGACTTTGCCGCTCTTCTGAACGGCGTTTTGGGCAAGGGCTGGCTCGGCTGCTATCGGGTGAACATCGATCTCACGGACAGCAAGGGCACCCAGGTCTTCGACCACGAGGAGGTGGTGGTGACGCGATACGAAAAGTCGCCCTACCCGGTGCGGTTCTTTCCCGAATCCCCATTCGGCACGCACCTGGCGAGCTCCGTGGGGGGGAGCGGCAAAAGCAACCCGAGCCACATAATCGCCCTCAACTGCGCCATCGACGGGCACTACGAGCTCGCCGAGGAGATCGGCGTCAGGTGGAACAGGGATATGGCCGGTTTCGCATGGCCCTACTGCCACCAGGAGACAGGCGGTTTCCACTGGAATCCCATGGCGCCTTACCTCGGATCGGCACACGGGATCATGACCGTGG
>CAZWHE010000034.1:0-29075 GCA_964633825.1 uncultured Phycisphaerales bacterium
GCGGATATCGGCGACGATTGTCCGGTACCCGGAAAGCTCCGGCAACGAACGCTCGATCTCCCGCTCGATCTGGTAGAGGCTGTTTTCCCCCCGGCCGAGGAGAACCATTTTTTTCGGCTTGAAAGCAGCCACCTGGCGAACGATTTCCGATCCGATCGACCCTCCCGCTCCGGTTACCAAGACAACACGACCCTGCAGATAGCTCGCAATCTCCCCATTGTTCAGTTGCACGGCTTCGCGGCGCAGAAGGTCCTCCACCGAGACCTCCCTGATCTGCGAGACGGTCACCTTCCCGGACAGAAAGTCATACATGCCCGGAACCGTCCTGTAGAGGATTTTCGCTTGTTGGGCCAGCTTGACGACCCGGCGCAAGACACGCCCCGGAGCGGACGGAATGGCGAACAGGACCTCGTCCGCCTCGACATCGGCAGCCACACGCGGCAGATCCTCGATCTTCCCGAGAACGGGTATGTCATGAATGTGGAATCGATGCCTTCTCTTGTCGTCATCCAGAAATGCGACCGGCATAAGGCCGGCTTCCGGATGGCGCAGCATTTCCCGGGCTATCATGGCGCCCGCCTCGCCCGCTCCGGCGATAAGAACCCGGCTGGTTTTTCCTTCCACATTCCTGTAGTCCGGTTTCTCATGCTGCAGGCGAACGAGCAGCCGCATTCCTCCCATCATCAAGAGAGCCAGTCCCCCCTCGATGATCGGAATGCTTCGAGGCAGTTCAACATAGGGTGCAATCATGAAGCCGACCGCAAAAAGGCTGAAACCCGCCACACCCACGGACTGGATCAGTATGACCAGGTCTCGGATGCCGGCGATACGCCAGCCCTGGCGATGATGGCCGAAAAACAAAATAAGGCCTGCCTTTATTGGGAGGCCGATCCCGGTATAGATCAAAATATCCCAAATATAGTACGTGACTTGTTCAAGGCGGAGCCAATAAGCCAATGGAACGGCAAAGCTCCAAAGAGCTAAATCGAGAATGAATTTCACTGCGAGACGGCCCAATCATCTATTCCTGTTTATATAAAGGCTGGTGTGCCCAGGTATTCTTTAATATGAAAATAACACGTTATAAAAGCATAACTCCCACAATAATAAGCGTCTCATATTCTCTGTAATGTTCCTTAATGTCAAATCATTATTCAGATCTTCTCCGTGTATTTACCCTGCATTGCGCTTTTTAGATCCCCGCCTACCCCGCCCACCCCCAGGACGCGAAGAGCACCATGAAGAGCCCGGCCAGCAGCGGCGCCGCGGCTACGTAGAACAACCTAACCCGCGGCCTTTTCTCCGCCACCAGGGCCAATCCGATAAAGAGGGGAAAAACGACCGCCGAGAGTCGGGTGAAGGACCAGAGCGAGGTGCACAGGGGCAGGAAAACCATGGCCGCCGCCAGCAGGCCGTAGGAGAACCGGACCTTCCTGAAGAGATAGACGCATCCCGCCAGCGCCAGCGCGGCCACGGAAAAATCGATCACCGAGTTGTGCGAACCATGGAAGGCCGGGTCCTCGAAAAAGCGCGTAAATGCCTTCCAAGGCCCTGAAAAGGTGCCGCGCCATGCCGTCTGGCGCGCCGCGAAGGCGAGGGAATCGCCGAAAATTTCACTGCAGTAAGCCATCCAGGCCGCGATCCCGGCTGGAAACCCGGTCAGCCAGGCAAGGCCCGGCCCCGGGCGGAATCGCCTGGCGCGGAGATATTCCCAGGCGGCCGGCAGAAGGAGAACAAGGCCGACAGGCCGCGCCAAAGCGGCGAGAAAGCCGAGAGGCAGCAGCGGCCACCACCACCCCTTCCGGCTGCAATAGACCACGGCCAGAGCCAGAAAGAGGAAGACCGACTCGCTGTACAGAGCTGAAAAGAAAATCGTCCCGGGAAAAAGGGAGATGAACAGGACGCAGAACAGAGCCGCCCGCCTCGAGTAATCGAGCATGACAAGCCGGGCAAGAAGAAAGAGAGCGGCCAGAAAAAAGAGGTTCGATACGAGCAAACCCGCCCCGACCCAGTGGCCCGTCATGACACGGGCCAGGCGGATGAGCGCGGGATAAAGGGGAAAGAAACCGGCCGTATCCCCTTCCCTGTAGAGCGGCCCTCCCACGTAAGTGTCGGCGCAGTCATACCCTTCCTTCGCGATCAGGAGGTACCATTCCGAATCCCAGCGGGAAAACGCGTCGAGCAGGAGCCTTCCGGAAAAACCGGGCGTTCCCGGCACAGCGTGCACGCCGGGACAGATGAAGTTACGCGTCATGTTGGGCGAAGGAGAGACGGTGTGAACGGTCACGGCGGCCGCCAAAAAGAGGGCGAGCCGCGTTCCCAGAAAGACGGTCAGGATCGCTTTCCACGGAAAAGATGCATCTGCAACAGCCCGAGCAGCATCCTGTGCAGGGCGATCCGGCGGATCCTCTCCGCCCGGAATCTTCGGTAAAGGCGAGCTTCCGCTCTCCGGTTGAGGGATTTCACGTTCCGTCATGGTTTCTCTTCCCTCCCTTCCAGGTCTCTCAGAAAGGCCGAGATCCTCGCTTGGCCCGGTTTCAACGCGAGAGAGCGCCGGAAATAACCGGCTGCTTTGGCGGTGTCTCTCTTCTCCATGAGAATCATGCCCGAAAGGTTGAGAGTGCCGATATGATCGGGAGCGAGCCGGGCCGCTTGTTTCAGGTCTAGAAGAGCCTCGTCCGGCCTCCCTGACGTGTAAAGAGTCATGCCTCTGTTGAAAAAGAGGAGCGGGTTTCCGGAATCGAGCCCCTCGGCGCGGCCGTAGCTTTCGAGAGCCTCTTCGACACGGCCCAGCGCACCATATGCGATCCCCATGTTCATGGGGATCAGCGGCTCGCTCGTATCGATCGCAGCGGCTTTTTGAAACTCCTCGATCGCCTCGGCGGCCCGGCCGAGCCCCAGGAGAGCGCGGCCCCGGTTGTGATGAAGGCCGAGCCGGTTGATAAAGCTCGCATACCGCCCTTCCTCGCGCGCCGCTGCTTCGAAATGAGCCAGCGCCTCGGCGGCCCGGCCCTCTTCGAAGAGCGCGATGCCGAGCATGGCATGTCCTTCCCTATAATGGGGTGTTTCAGCCAGATCTCGGCTGAAAAGGGTGATATCGTCCTTCCAGTCGTTGTTGCGATCCACGGTCATCCACCCGAGAAAGAGAAGGTAAACCGCGATCCCGTAGAATGCAGCCCGCTTTTTTTCCCCCACCCGGACCCAGACCGCGCTCAGTGCGATGAGGAACCCGGCCGACGGCAGATAGAGAAAGCGCTCCGCCTGGATATGGTGCACGGGAAGAATGTTCAGGGCCGGCAGAAGGGCTGCGCCGAACCAGGCCAACCCCAAAGCCGCGGCGGGAAGCGCTTTCCTGCAGAGGAAAAGGGCAGCCGCCATGGCCGTGATCAGGGCCGCGCCCCTCAGAAATACGGGATCGGATGCGTTGGTCACGATCCGCGTCGTGTCTGCAGTGGTGAGACCGAGCGGAACGAACAGCTTCCAGACGTAACCGGCCAGGACCCCGGGCATTGTGAGAAAAGTATGAACCGGCCCGCCGCCGTGCCAGCCCCCCATGTCGCCCAATCCGCCGAGCATGGACCGCCGAAGCACAAGGTACGCGAGCGCCGCCGCGCCGAACCAGGCCACACTCGAGACGCGCGCCCAATACCCTCTTCCCGCCCGGCCGCCGCAAAAGATCTCCACGAGAACGAGTATTCCCGGAAGGACGATCACGGCTTCCTTGGCCAGAAGACCGAGAACAAAGAAAAAGAGGGCAGTGGTATAAAGGAGGGAGCGCCTTACGGCGCCGGCCGGCGACTTGTCGATTCCCGTCGATTTCACGTAGAGAAAGAGAGCGGAAAAAAAGAACAGCCCCGACAGCACGTCCTTGCTCCCGGCGACCCAGGTCACGCATTCGACGTGGATGGGATGCACGCCGAAAAAGAGCCCGCACAAGAAAGCGACGAGCCCATGCCCAGTCAGTTTGTACACGATCCCCATCAAGAGAAGGGTGCTTATCAGATGAAGCACGATGTTGGCAAGATGATGGAGAGCAGCGTTCTGACCGAAAAGCTTGACGGTCAGCGTGACGAAGAGGAGCTGCACCGGCCTGTAATATCCGCTCGAAGGGGCAGGCTGTTCCACCGGGCCGGCCGGACCGTCATCTCGAGCCGCGCTGTTTCTTCCCAGATCGGTAATCGCACCGGTCCAGGCAGCCTCGAGCTCCTCCCTTGAATCGATGACAAAGCCCTGCCGGACGATCTCCTTGTGATCCACCCAGACGAAACCGTTTGTGAGTGCATTGGCGAAAACAGCGGCTGTTACGACAACAACGAGCAGGCAGGCTAGGCCGGGCCGCGGCTGCCCGGTCGGCGGCTCGGTCCGGGTTCGATCTCTCCCCGGATTGTGTTTCACCTACTTCTCCCTGTCACGCTTGACTTCGTCATAGGCGTACTCACGAAGAACCCCCTCGATCAGCTTGAGGCTTCCGCCGTCGAGAGCCGAGATCCCGGCTTTCAGATAGACGAGACACTTCTTGTCCTGCTCCGCCGCGGCAGCGGCCCGGAGCGCTTCCCCGAGATCGCTCTCCCGGCGGACGGCGATTGTATAGGCGGCCGAAGCCCGGATGCCGGGATCATCGTGGGATAACGCTTTTCTGAGGATATTGTTGACCTTGTCGCGGTCTTCCACATGGACTAGCCCGATCAAGCCGTGGATCCTCATGTAAGATTTCCTGTCCTTTCCGGCCGTCTTGAGCACGATCTTCTCGGCGCTCTTGTTGCCGCTCCCCGATGCCGCAATCGCCCGGATCAAGCACCCCCTGATCGTTTCCTTTTTCTCGGATTTCCACTGCTTCAGAAGAGGTTTCAATCCCTTGGGCTCGGCGAGCTGCTCCATGGCCACGATCGCCTCCATCCGAATATCCTCGATGGGCCATGAGATAAAAGGCTCCAAAACCTTCCAGTACTCGGGCGGTGAGACGCGGCCGATGGCGTGAAGCCAGCGCGCTGTCTGGCCCTGGTTGATAAAAAATCCCGCCGACAGCCACTGGTGGAACATCTCGAGCACGCGCTTGTCGGCAGAGAGCATGAGCGCGGGAAAATACTGCTTCGCATCGCTCCGGCGATCACCGCGGCCGCTTTTCTTGAGAATATCGAGTGCAACGTCGATCTCTTCTTTCGTCGGCTCCCGCACCGAGTCGTCCCCTTTGTTCCGCGAGGACGCGCCACCGAAGGCGAGACGCCGTGGCGCCCGCGCCGAACCGCTCAGCTGTACGGTGAATGAAGAATCCACTCTGCGTATCGCCTCGGCCAGGCACCATTCGAGCTGGCCTTCGGTGATCATGTAGGGGACGGAAAAGAGAATTTTTCCGTCCGGCGCGAGGAAGAAATGATTCGGCGCGACCACGTCTTTGCCCGCGCCGATCTTGAGCACCTCGCGCCGCACGTCCTTTTCGATCTGCTGGTGCGCGGCGCAGGGGATGTTGCCGGCGCGCGAACAGGTCGTGATGCCGCCCTTGTGAAAATACTTCGACGCAAAGAGGTTGACCGTGAGCCGGCTCAGCTTGACGACCTTGGAATTCTTGTAGTGGCGATCCACAAGCTGCTTGCACACGCTTTCGCCGTCCATATTGACGGCGATGAAAATGGGCATGTTTCCAGCGGCCGCTCTTTCCAGTGCCGCCGAGAAAGAGCTTTCCCACTCGATGGACGCCGCCGGCCTTGCGGCCGAATTCGCCGGCCGGGAGGCCGAAACCGCCGGCCTTGCGGCTTGCAGAGTAAAAAGCCCGAGAACGAGCAAGGCGGCAGTTATTCGACCCATTCGTTCATCCCTTTCCTGTTGAAATATGGAGACACCGATATTCCCAGGCAATAAATCATTCGTCCGATTCTTGTTTCTCGAATATGAGAACAACGTTGTCCAGGCCTCCCGGCGGGACATCGATCTCGATCGGTTTCAATTGGTCCGGCATGGGACCGATGAGCTTCACCTTGTATTTGCCCGGAATCAGCTTGGAAATCTTGAAATCCCCGGTTTCCACGTCGACGTTCGTCCATTCCCGGCCCCCGTTCTTCTCGTTGTCGGCACGGTCGACGGCTTCGAAGGTCAAACCCACCCAGCGCGATCCCTTTGCCTCTTCGGGAAGCTCGACCCTCCCTTCCACCAGAACGGTCTCGATGAGCCAGAGCATGATCGGTCCGGTCTTGGCTCTCGAGGTCACCTTGATTCCCGTGCTCGGCCGGCACCCCAGCCTGCGGTCCCTCGCCTTGACCGTATAAGTCCCCACGGGCGCCCCCTCGAAAATGAAAGTTCCGTCGAGGCCGGTCACAGTGCTCATCCGGATATTGTAAGGCGAGCTCTCTTTCTCGATCTGGGCGAGCACGTTCACACCCTGCACGGCCCGGCCGTCGTTTTCGTACAGAACCTTGCCTGCAAGGGCGCCGGTGGAAATCTCGAAATCCACATCGAGGGGAAGATTCTCTTCCACGACGACATCCCGCCGGACATGGGATTCATACCGGCCGGTCGGTCCCGGAATGTTGGTCACCGTGATCCAGCGCTCTCCCACGGGAATCTCGCCCAAGTCGTAGCGGCCGGTTCGGTCGACCGTCGCCTCGAACCTGTTCCTGGACCAAATGCTGACCCGGGCCCCATGCGCGGCAGTCCCGTTCACAAGGACCCGGCCCGACACGGTGCCGCACGGCCCCTTCTCCTTCGCGCCGAGGTTGATCTCCACGACGGACGTTTCTTCGTTCCAGACCTCGACCCCGGCCGATCCGAGCGGCCCGAGGCGCACCACTTCACCCAGACCGAGAGGGTCCTGATCGAGGAGGCGCTTCATCACGGCCACTTCCCAGCTGCCGGGATTGAGGTTCGTTATGCGGAAGCGTCCCTCGTGGTCCGTCACGGTGAGGCGGGGGGTCTTCGCCTCGGGTCCGCCCTCCCCCTCATCGAGATAGGCCGACACCATCCACGGCGCTTCATGGACGCTCCCCCCGCTGTGCACGATGCCCTCGATGATCCCGCCCGGCTTGAGAAGAACGACGGTCTCGGAAAAAGCGGGCGCTTCGAGGCGGGCGGCCGTAACGGCGTACTGCGGATGGGACACGGTCACCTGGTAATCGCCCGGCGCTATGTTCCTGAAGAGGGCGAGGCCCGTTTCGTCCGTCCTGCTGCGGGAGAGGCTCGTCGGGTTGAACCACCACGAATCTTCCCCGAGGGAGGCGCACACCTCGGCCCATTCGACGGGCTTTTTCTCCTTTTCGGTGAGAACGCGCACGCCCACTTCGAGGGCGGGCTCGAGGATCACGTCTTTCTTCACCGGTTCGCTTTTGATGCTCACCGATTCCTTGACGATGCCGCATTCGGGAGCGGTGATGAGAAGCTCGTAGCGCCCCGGGGGAAGCCCCTTGATGTCGATGATTCCGTCCTCGGGCGATTCCATTCTCTCGATCGGGGTCACGGGCGGATGGAGGGGCAGCATGTTCCAGATGAACTGCTTCTCCCTGATCTTGAGCCGGGCGCCTTTTGCGGGAGCGCCGTCCTTTTTCCAGACGGCCACCCGGAGGTCGTAGGCGGGCGGCAGGGTGAGCTCGGGCGGTTCGAGATCGGGATCGAAGGGCCCGGCGATCGTCCACGGGTCTTCGGGATAACGGCGCGCGGCCGCGAATGTCGGGAGCGGCGCCGCGCCGTCGAACGTGAAAGCACCGTCCTTGTTTGAGTAGACGGGGGGCTGGAGAATGATCATCTGGGTGATCCCGAACATGGGGCCGACGCGGATCTCGACCCCGGCGGCGGGCTCGCCGAGGGAATCGAGCGTCTTTCCCTTGAGGACCACGCCGCTGTTGAGCAAGACATCGCCCACGTCCTTCTCCCCTCCTTTGGCCGTGGAGACCGGGCCCTTTTTGCTCGTCACGAAACCGGGCTTGTCCACAACGAGGGTGATGAAGCCGAGCGCCACGCCTTCGAGCCGGAAGGAACCGTCGGCGGCCGTCGTGGTTGTGGGAAAGGGAAGCATTCTGTAAAACTGATTCAGCGCCGCGGGCGGATCGAAGATGTGCTGCTCCGAAGCCCAGCGCACCAGGAAGGAGCAGCCCTCCCTGTAATCCTGCGCGCCCGAAATGAATATCACGGGCGGAAGCTGGGTCGCCCGGATTCTGGCCCCCCGGACGGGTTCGCCGCTCTCGTCCTTCACCGTACCGCTGAGCACGGCATAGGGAGCCAGCACGATATCGCCGAGATCGGCCGTCTCGCCCGGACCCGGAGCGGCGTCGATGACGCGGCTCGTGGTCCGCGCTTCCCCCAGGCCGATTCCGAGAACCTGAAGCGAACGGGGATAAACGTCGGCAATGCGAAATGTTCCGTCTTCAGCAGTCGATGTTTTCGCCGTCCTGAACTCGATGCCGGGAGGATCATCCTCCATGAAAGCGCCCACGTCTTGGAAAAAATCGAGCCCGCTCATGGCGAAGAGCTCGACCTTGATCCCGGCAACGGCCGTTCCGTCCGTCTCCACGACGCGCCCCATGATCACACCGAGCGCTTTCCTGTAGGAATCGGGCATGGCGCCGGGATCCTTCGAAACAGGCCCGGGCGCCACGGTCTCCCGGTCCTGATCCGACGCGGGGAGGCCGCCCACGTTGATTTCGTCCCGGCCGATCTCCCTCCCCGGAATCTCGGATTCTATGATTCCGCCCTCTTCTCCACCTTCCTGAAAAAGAACGACGGCCGTCACCAGAACTGCGAGAACAAAAACTGAGAAGATCAGGCACAGAAGTTTCCGGTCCATTATTGGATCCTTTCACCGGGAGCCCGGCTCGGGCGCGCTCAAAGCGACCACGACCGCATGCTCCGGTCATGATATATCAACCTGTCGGTATTCGCAACGAGAGAAACAACAGCGGTTTATGTTTTGCCCTGTTTTGCCGGCATATCGATGAAAATGATCCGTTTAGCACCCATTTTTTCTTTATTGCATGCAGTAACAGAAACGGCGATTCTTACACATCTTTATAAAACAGCAAATTACGATCCTTCTTAAGAGTTGATGAATCGACCGGCAGATCGCATTATAATCCTGCTCCTCTTTTTCCGAGTCATCTCGTTCGTTCACCGACAAGCGATGAATACCGACAAAGCCATACCGTCTTCACCACTGGAAAACCTCGACTATTTCCTTGAGTGGGGTTCAAAACCATGGAGGGATTTTACGCATCACGCCATTCATACCTGTTTGGGCGAAGAAGAATTGAGAGGAAAGGATGTTCTGGAGATCGGAACACGTCACGGGAAGATTGCCGTTTTATTCGCTTTATTGGGAGCCAATGTAACCGGGATCGACATAAACGAAGAATGCCTGGCCGATGCGAGAAATGAAGCGATAAAATTCGACGTATCTGATAGAACCCGATTCATGTCGTACGATGGTGATCTCGGTCTTTTCCCGGACGAAACTTTTGATGTGATATTTACAAAAAGCGTGTTGGTCGTGGTGCCCGAACTGGAACCATTTCTGCTCGCAATCAGGAATAAATTAAAACCGAATGGACGGTTTGTTTTTATCGAAAACGGCTACGGCAACTTTATCATCAACACCCTGCGAAATGTCAGGCACAGAGGGTGGGATTTCTCAAAAGCAAAATTTTTCAAAAAAACCGATATGCATTTGTTCAGCAAGCTCTTCGATGTGATCGAAATCAAGACCACGCGGTTTCCTCCTGTCTTCTTTATTTATGGTTGTAAAAAACGAACCATCCATTCGAACAATCGCAAATGATCTTGGACAAGAGTAAGGAATTCCTCCTCGTTACTCTCGTGTTGGTCTGTCTGCTGGCCTTCGAGCTCTCTCTCGGCGATTGCGTCCAGGAGGACGCCTACATCTCGTTCCGGTACGCCCGCAACCTCTCCGAGGGAGAAGGTCTTGTTTTCAATCCGGGGGAGCGGGTCGAAGGGTACACGAATTTCCTCTGGGTGCTGATCGCGGCGGCCGGGATCGAGGCCGGCATCGACCCCAATCTTCTCGTGCGCGTTCTCGGCATCTGCTTCAGCCTGGCTCTGGGCCTGCTCGTCTTTTTCTGGGCGAGGAAGGACGCCTCCCGAACAGGAGGATTTCCGGCGCTCATCGTCTTTTGTTTTGCGCCATACATGGCCGTCGAAGCGGTCGAGGGGTTGGAAACTCTTTTCTACTCCTTTCTCGTGGCGCTCGGCTGCTTTCTTTCGATCGAGGGACGGAGAGAGCCCGGCTGGAACCGCTCTCTCGCTCTCGGCAGCATCGTTCTGTTTCTCGCCGCCCTGACCCGGCCGGAAGGGGTGCTCGTTGCGGCGTGCATCTTTCTCGGCGCCGCGATATGGCGCGTCGTGCACAAGCATCCCTTTTTCCCATGGGCCGAGCTCTCGGCGGGAGCCCTCTTTCTTCTCCCCTATCTCGCCTACTGGCTCTGGAGGCTCGACTACTACGGATACCCTTTTCCCAACACCTTCTACTGCAAGACGGGCGGCGGCTTGAGGCACGCGGCGCTCGGCCTCGGTTATGTCGGGCTCTTTTTCATCAAGAACCCCGCGATCGCCGTTTTCGTCCTTCTCGCCATCGCGGCCTGGTGGAAAAAGCGAAAAAACGGAGCAAGGAAAATAGACACGGATAGGACCGGCGGTTTCGGCGTACACGCCGGCGGTTATATTCTATTCACTCTGATCGCTGGTTATCTCGGGTGGATCGTTTCGATAGGAGGCGATTTCAAGGAGACTTTCCGTTTTCTCGTGCCCCTTCTCCCCCTCGCGGCCGTCGCAATCGAAAGGACGCTCTCCTCCGAAAGGGCAAGCCCCCTCCTCCTCGCCGGAACGGAGGCGGAAAAAAAGATGCTCTTCCGGATCCTGCTCGCCCTTTTCGTATTGAACGCGGCCATCTCGCTTCCCGGTTCTCTCAAGTGGGCGGGCGAACGGCGCGACGATCTTTTCAAGCGGACTCTGGCCGGAAAGTGGCTGGCCGCGAACGCCCCGCCCGACGCGGTTCTGGCCATTCACTCCGCCGGGGTTATTCCCTATTTCTCAGGGCTTCGGACGATCGATATGTGGGGCGTCAACAACATCCACATCGCGCACACACCCATTCCGGCGGACAGCGACGAGCTCGTGGGCCACGAAAAAAGCGATGATTACTACGTCTTCGGCAAGAGACCGACCTATTTTGTCGACGAAAACTACTATATGACGTCGAAGCCGATGCTCGATCTCAAGGCCATGGTCTTCACGGCGGAGCAGATGATCCTCGTCGCGCCCGGATACCGGGTGAGGAACATGATAATCATGGCCGAGGGCAAGACTTTATTCTTCAACTTCCTCGAGAGGTCCCGCTGAGATGCTGTTCAACAGCGGAAATTTCGCCGTCTTTCTCGTCGTCGTTCTCTTGGTGGACATGGTCGTCAGGCGGAAGCTCAAGCTCCGCTACGCTTTCCTGCTCGCAGCGAGTTATTTCTTTTACGGCTGCTGGAACGCGAAATACCTCGTTCTGATCATCTTCTCCACCCTTCTCGATTACGTGATCGGCGGGCTGATCCACAACGAGGACCGGCCGGGCCGCCGGAAGCTCTACCTCTTTTTCAGCGTCTCGGGCAACCTCGGCGTCCTCGCCCTCTTCAAGTACGGTAATTTCTTCATCGACAATATCACGGCGGCCTTCCCTTTTCTGGGAGACATCCCCCATCTCGACGTTCTCCTTCCCGTGGGAATTTCGTTCTACACCTTTCAGACCCTCTCATACACGATCGATATCTATCGCCGGAAACTCGAACCGAGCCGGAGCCTCGTCGAGTTCGCCCTCTTCGTCTCCTTCTTTCCCCAGCTCGTGGCCGGGCCGATCGTGCGGGCGAGCCATTTCCTGCCCCAGCTCGGAAAGGCGGCCGTCATCACAGACAGGGACGCGAGCCGCGGCCTCTTCCTCATTGCACGCGGCCTGTTCAAGAAAATGATCATTGCCGACGTTCTCGCCGTGGGCATTGTGGACCGCGTCTTCGCCGATCCCGCCGGGTACGGCGGTCTGACCGCTCTCTTCGGCGTCTACGCCTATGCCTTCCAGATCTACGGCGACTTTTCCGGGTACAGCGACATCGCCATCGGCTGCGGGAGGCTTCTCGGATTCAACATTCCGAAGAATTTCGACTCGCCCTACAAAGCCGTCGATTTGCGCGACTTCTGGCGCCGGTGGCACATCTCCCTCTCCACGTGGCTGCGCGACTATCTCTATATCCCCCTCGGCGGATCGCGGAAAGGGCCGGCCAGAACCTATGTGAGCCTGATCGCCACCATGCTCCTCGGCGGTCTCTGGCACGGAGCGGGCTGGACTTTCGTGCTCTGGGGGCTTTACCACGGAACGATCCTGGCCGTCACCCGGATCTTGGGATCGAAAATCGAAAACAAGAAACGCTCCCCCATGGCGACGTTCGCCAAGGCTTTCGTCACTTTCCATATCGTCTGCCTGGGGTGGGTGCTCTTCCGGGCGCAGGACCTGGGCAAAGCGCTCGACCTGCTGGCCCAGGTTCTGGGGCGCGACGGGTGGGGACTCGACGCATCGCCGGGCGTTCTCATCGCGCTTGGCGCGGCTTTTCTCTGCCACATGATGCCGCGGAAGGCCGAAGACTTCTTTCGCCGCGCCTGGGACCGGCTCCCGGCGCCGGCCCTGGCCGCCCTTCTCATTCTTCTCGTCGGAGCCTGCTCTTACCTGAGCTCCTCGGCGAAGCCCTTTATCTATTTCCAGTTCTGAGGAGAATGCACTGGTGAACAGGGATGAAGGAAAAAGAACAGCGGCGCCGGGAAGACGCCTCCTCTTCGTGATCGTCTCGGCCGTTCTCCTCCTCGTTCTCCTCGACTGGATCTCGGCCCGCACCGGCCTGCTCTGGTGGCAGCCGAAAACGTGCGGCCAGACGCTCAAAGTGCACGCCTTGCTCGAATGGTCCGACCCGGTCAACGTCGTCTTTCTCGGATCGTCGCGCATGGAAGTCGGTCTCAATCCCATGGCAGCGGAAGGGGCGCTCAAGAAAGAGACCGGGCGCGACGTCATCTGTTACAACCTCGCTCAGTCGGCGGGCTTGATCCGCACGGATCACATTCTCTTCCGCGACTCTCTCAAAGGAGATCACGCCCCGGATCTGGTTGTCGTCGGTGTGGAACCGCGGGGCTTCAACACGATGAGCACGCGCGTGGACGAGTACGTCCGTTATTACGCCCGCCCCCTCGACATCGCGGTCGAATTCGGCGACATCGCGGCCGGCGGGTTCCTTTCCCACTCATGGGGCGCGCTGGCGCGGGGCGCGTCCTGCTTCTGGCAGCGCATGGCCCACTCTTCCACGAAAGGGACCGCCGCCCGGGAGGTTGCGTTCTGGGCAAAGACGAAGGGCCACGGCGCTCCCTTCCGGATGCCGCCTGGAAGCCAGAAATCGCCCGGAAGCCGGAAATCGCCCGGACCAAATAAAAAATTTAAAATCGAACCAGGCTCCCCAAAGTGGCGGAAGATGCTCGCCCTGCGGAAACAGTTCGTCCGGAAGAACCTCCTCAACGACTATACGATCGGGGATTCATCCGTCAGGGCATTCGAAGAAATCATCTCCCTGGCCGAAGAAAGAGGGATTCGTCTCGTGGTCATCAACATGCCCGTGACGAAAGACTATTTCTCCATCTACAAACCGGGCGAGTACGAATCCTATTTCAACCTGGTGAAAAAGATCTGCTCGAAGGAGGGCGTCGAGTTCCACGACTTCAACAGCAGCGCGAACAGGTTCGACGACCGCTTGTTCTACAACCCCGATCACCTCGGCCCGAAAGGATCGCTGCAATTCTCTCGAAAGATCGCACTGGAAATCCTGGCTTCCTCCTTCAAGAACTGATCCTACCGCTTGTAGGGTATGACCACCGTATCGAGAGCCGGGACCTCCCCTGTCACGAGGTTCGCTTCGAAGGTCGCCCGGAAACGGATCCAGGGGCGCGAACCGAAATTGAGGAGATCCATCTCTTCGGGAAGCACCCATTCGCTCGGGTTCAGGCCGTTTTCGTCCTCTGCAGCGCTGAACCAGATTGTCAGGTTCGTCCCCGGAGAAACCCTATCGAGGGGGGGCGTCACAACGGGAGGAAGATATTCGGGCATGGCGACGCCGTCGGGAAGAACACGCAGCCAGGGGCTCTCCACGGTGGAGACCCTCTTTGCGTAATTGAAGATCATGAAATAGCGCGCGTTGTCGCCGTACGAGGCCGGGCCGGGAAGACCGCCGTCCCAGGCGTGGATCCACGACCAGGTGTCGTCCGGCTCGCCGGTCTGCGGATTGGTGGGAGGGGTGACCATGTCGAACGGATCAGAGGCGGCAAAAATCGTTCGTGGCGTCGATGGGGACGCCCGTGCAAAAACCCTGAAACGAGGGAGCTGCGAAGTCAGGATCCCGGCATGGAATGTGTAGCCGTTCAAGGGAGAAACGGGGGTTCCCAAGTTGTCGTCCGTCCTGATATCGACGAGCAGCCCCCTGCTCGAGTCGTAGCCGAAACCGGATTGACTCTTGGGGCAGTCAAACTCGGGATAGGCGAGATAATAGTTGAAATCGTTCCCCTGGTTGTGCGGGGCGAAGAGATTCACATTGTCGATCAGGTAGGACCGCCCGTCGGTGTAAGCTTTTGCATAGACCGTTCCGTTGATGATTCCGAGATAGTTTTCTTCGTTGAAAACATAGTTTTTCCTGTTGATCGGGTGTCCGAGAACCAGTTCCAGATCATCACGGCAGAAGCCGTTATGGTCCCCGTCGAAAACATTGCTCTCTCTGATGTCGGGGGGAACGCCCGTGTTGATTCTTCTCGCTTCATCGAATTTCTTTTTCAGACCCGAATCGGGACTGTGCGGGATTCCGCCCGACTCCCTCGTGTTGGGCTCGTCGTAATAGTATTGGGGATTCGAAGCGTTCGGATAGGGCTTATCGATTTCGAGGCTGCACATGGACAGAGCGATCGACATTTCCTTGATATAGGTGTTCGTCACGTGGCCGCCGATGGGACACCATGCAAGCCCGATGAGATCGAGCACGGTATCACCGAATATCGGGACGTCGGGCGAAGCCTCCCCGCGGCGGTAGACCTGCTGGAAGCGCGCCCCGTATGACGCATTGATCGGCGTTCCCGCACCGAAAGGCATTTTGAAGATCGGGTCGGGGGCCGAGGGGGATGTGTGAGACGGCGGATTGTAGTCATCGAATACGTGCTCGATGAACTCGACGGGGTGGCCGCTCAGAAATCCGTTCGATCCGAGATTGATATCAACAATATGCGGCCCGTAGATCTCGTTGTCCGTGTGCGTGCCGTCGTCGTCGTCATGATCGCGAAACACGACGCCCGTCTCGCCGGTCTGGGGGTCGGCGGCCGTCTCGGGCATTCCCATGAAGCGATGGACCACAACACCGATCTCGTCGAGCGACGGATCGCCGCGGCAATCCATTACAAGACCGTAATCGAAAGCGGGTGGAAAAGGGCCGCGCCCCGGGCTGGCGCCCCTCAAAATGCAATTGGGATCGTAAACATCGTAGAACTGCCTGGGAAAACCGAGAGGCTGTCCGCTCAGGTTGGCAACGCCCAGCACCCCCTCATCGCGCAAGTCTTCCACCACTTCGGGCGGCCAGGCGTAGGGAGGGCCGAGCGACTCGTAAAACGCATCCAGGACATGGCCTTGAGGAATGCCCCGGAGAACCAGCCTGAGATTCCTCGGAGCTCTCCCGAATCCGCGAAAAACATCCCCGCCCAGCACGCCGAACTGGTCATCCTGAACAGGCTCGAAGGAGACGATCGTTTTCCTGTTGCGGCTCGTCACCTTGCCGAGCTCCATCGCGTTGAACGAAGGATCTGTCACCAACGCCGGACCGGCGGCCACATAGAACGTTTCGTAGGGCCTAAACGAACCGACGTCCATCGATTCGGAGAACCGGAGAGAAAAACGCCACGTGGGCAGGACGGGATTGTCGGGATTCACACCATAGGGATAGTCCACGGGAACCCAATCGGCGCCGTTCCATTCATCGAAGAGCATGAAGTAAACCAGATCGGAGTTGTGAGCGTCTTGGGGATCGAAGGGGTCCTTGGGATGCTTTATGGGATCGATCGCCGTTGCCGGATCACTGCCCGGGATCGGTTCGAAATACTCGCTCCTCTGAAGAAGATAGGCTTCTCCGACAACAGGAGGCGCCGAGAGAAGGTCTTCGAGAAAGAGCACCGTGTCGGTATTGAAAGAAACCCTCGCTTTCTCTTCGTCCGGGGCGCCCGGCCGGAGCGTGAGAAGCGCCCCCGCCCATTCGCCCCGGCCGCTGTTGGCCGCCGCGACGAAATTCGCGGCGGGATCGACAATCATCGAAACCGCGGATCCCGTTCCGACGCTTCCCTCGTGGCGAACCTCGCGGACGATGCGAGCCGGTGTGATGTCGGGGAGAAAACCGTTAAAGGAAATATCATAATCAACGAAGTCAAGAGAAGGATTGCCCGGATTGATGCCGATCGGATTGACGGGCGTTCCGAGGAGATCGTTTCGGGCCGCCAGGACCCGGCCGTCCGTCGACTCGAGGCTGTTCGCTCCCATGCCCTCAGGAATGAAAGCGATCTCGACGAATCCTTCCGGGTCGGAAAGGGGGCGTCTTTCTTCATCGAGCTCAAGGGGAGAGGGACGGAACCCGACCCGGCCGCCGGCCGCGGGATCGAGAATAAGCCGGTCGCCGAGAGGCGTCACCCGGACGTGCACGGAATCGCCGAGCCGATCGACGACGACGATGGGGCTCTCCTCGGTCAGCATCATCCGCGAGTCGAGGCGGAGGCTGGCCCCGTCTACGGGCCGTGAAAAGAGCGCGACGAGCGCCCCGTTGCGCGGCACGATCTTGGCCCGGTATTGTGAATCGGAAGCCTCTCCGAGCTCCAAAGAATAGAGCTCATCCAGGTCGTCTCCCGGAAAGAGCGCTTCGGGATAACCCGGGAGGGCAAAGCCCGTAACAGGATCGACTTCGATGAGGGATGCGGGATTCACAAGCCTGCGGGCGATCCCGTCCGCGTCATAGAGAGGCCTTCCGAAAAAGATCTCTTTCAGGATGAACGCCTTTTCTTCGAAGGCGCCGCCGTCACCCTGCAAACCGCCCCCGGCGCCCCCCATTTCTTTCGACTCGCTCCCCGGATGTCCCGTGCTCGATCCGCCGCCGCCGCATCCCGAAACCGACAACAAGACAAAAAGAAGAGTCCATATCTGAATGACGCCGGTTCCATTCCCGGAATTCCTCATGCTCTCCTCCTTTACAAAAAAGAGATGATTCGGAAACCGTCGGTCTGTCTATTATTGGATACCCTGATTCGTTTCCCGCGGTAACAGCCGAGGCTCACTCCAGGTCGTGAATAACCAGCCCGCTTCGGAGCTTGGGCTCGAACCACGTGCTCTTGGGAGGCATGATCTCACCCGCATCGGCGATGGCCATGAGCTGTTCGATCGATGTGGGGTAGAGGGCGAATGCAACGGCCCACCCTTCGCGCACGCGTTTCTCGAGCTCGTCCATGCCGCGGATCCCTCCCACGAAATCGATCCGGCTCTCCTTTCGAGGGTCTTCGATGCCGAGCACGGGCGCCAGGAGGTTGTTCTGGAGAATCGCCGCGTCGAGGCTCTCGACGGGATGATCGGGATCGAAAGTCCCGGCTTTGGCATCGAGACGATACCACCCCCCGCCGAGAAACATGCCGAACGACCCGGACGCGGAAGGCTTTTTTTCGCTTGTGGGAACAACATCAAAGGACTTCCCCGCTTTTTCGAGGAACTCGTCCTTGGCAAGACCGTCCAGATCCTTCACCACACGGTTGTAATCCATGATGCGGAGCTGTTCGTGGGGAAACATGACGGCCATAAAATAGTTGTATTCCTCATCCCCCCTATGCTCGGGATTCTTCTCTTTCCGTTCCACGGCAATGTTGGCGCCCGATGCGGAACGATGGTGGCCGTCCGCTACGTAAAGACAGCCGAGGTTTGCGAATTCCTCCCGGAACATCCCGATCACGGCGGGCTCATCCACGACCCAGAGCGTGTGGCCGATTTCGTCGTCGCTCGTGAAATCGTACAGGGGTTTCTTCTTGCGAACGTCGTCGACGAGACAGTCGATCGATTCCCGAGACCGGTAGGTGAGAAAGACCGGGCCCGTGTTGGCGTTGAGCTCGCGCACGTGGCGCGTGCGATCGGCTTCCTTGTCGGCGCGGGTCAGTTCGTGTTTTTTTACCCTGCCGGCGTGGTAGTCCCACGCGGAAACGCAGCCCAGAACGCCGGCCTGCAGATGGCGGCCCATCTTCTGCTGGTAAACGTAAAAACAGGGGGTCTCTTCCCGGACCATGTGCTCATTGACGAGCCTCTTCATGTTTTCGACGCCCTTGGCATAAACCCTGTCGTCATAAAGACTCACATCGGGATCGAGATCGATCTCGGGCTTGACCACATGAAGAAAGCTCAGCGGCTGGTTGCGCGCCATTTCACGGGCTTCGAGAGAGCTCAATACGTCGTAGGGAGGACTGGCGATTTGTGATGCCAATTCCGGTTTGGGACGAATACCCCGGAAAGGCCTGACGTCGAGAGGCATGATCTTTCTCCTGTTCAACAGACTCCGGTCGCTGCAGCGGACTCCGGCCGCTGCGGGTGAGCCGATGATCCTACCGGACCGGGCTGGGTCTGAAAAACAGAAAAAAGAACCACCCGTGCTTTGCACGGGTGGTTCCCAAGGAAATTTTGCCGGGTTCCGCGGGGTCGGCCCTTGACCCCGCGGACCGGCGTCTGTAAAGGAGGAGGAATCCTTATGATGCTTTATTAAAACCTTGTCTCACCTACACCGGTGAGACTATGGGTTACGAAATCCAATACCTTCCGCAGGCCGTACAAGCCCGATTGCGTCCGAGCAGGCCCACGCGGTATGCCAATTCTCCAAAGAGCGGGCAGAGTTTATCAGGCAAACCGATTTCCTGGCAAGCGCCCAAGGGCGCTCCGGTCCGGACATAGCGGTCATATTTCTGGCCGAGCCGCCAGCACACATCGCCGCCGCTCACGTTGTGGCGATATTTCCTTATTTTCTTTTTAAGAAGCCTTTTCATTTATCCAATCACCGAATACATAAACTCGTGAACCGCTTTTTTTTCCGGTTGTCTTTTTTAATAGCTCTGATTCCGGGTCCCACAACAAAATATTAGCGTTTTCTTAATCCAATATTATTATTGCTTTTATCTCTTGATTGCCCGGCCGGATCGCAGAAACAAACCCGATGAGATTCTCGAAAAGGTGACAGGAAAAAAAAACAGCTCCCTTCTCCCGCAAAACCGGGCGTGGCTGATCCTTCTGATCATCCTCGTTGTCACGGCCGTGATCCGGGTCCGCTTTCTGCCCGTTCCGCTCGAGCGCGACGAAGGAGAATATGCCTACACAGCCCAGCTCATGCTGCAGGGCATTCCTCCCTATGCAAAGGTTTACAACATGAAGCTCCCCGGAATCTACGCCGCCTACACGGCCGTCATTTCGGTCTTCGGGGAAACACGAACGGGAATCCACACCGGCCTGCTCATCATAAACGGAGCGACGATTGTCCTTCTCTTCCTTCTGGGACGGAGACTGTACGGTTCCACGGCCGGAACGGCGGCCGCCGCCTTCTTTGCCCTTCTCTCCGTCAGCCAGCCCGTCCAGGGAGCTTTTGCCAATGCCGAGCACTTCGTTCTCCTTCCGGCCCTTGGGGGTCTCTATGCGCTGCTTCGGGCAATGGAATCGGGCCGGCCGGCGTCTCTTCTGCTCAGCGGCGCCCTTCTGGGCACAGCGATCGTCATGAAGCAGCACGGTGCGGCATTTGCACTCTTTGGAGGGCTCTTCCTCGTTATCCGGGAGCTGCGCAGCAGGCCCTTCCGGCTGGCCGGACGGGCCGGGGCGGCCGGGTGCGCCGGGAGATGCGGATTCTTTCTTATGGGAGTCTTGACGCCACTCGGGGCGACGCTCTTATTCCTTGCCGGGGCGGGCGTGTTCGATACGTTCCGATACTGGGCCGTCGATTACACGGCCAAGTATCTCTCGGCCGTGCCCTTTGCGGACGGCATGAGTGCTCTCGGCCGGCAGGCGGCCGAGATCGCGGGATCATCGACCCTGATATGGTGTCTCGCCGGAGCGGGACTCATCATCCCGGCATGGGACAGGAGAGCTCGGCGGGGGAATCTTTTTACATCAGGATTCCTGCTCTTTTCTTTCCTTGCGATCTGTCCGGGGCTCTATTTCAGGCCGCACTATTTTGTTCTTATCCTCCCCGCAGCGGCCCTTCTGGCCGGCATCGCCGCCGGAGCATCGGAGCGGCTTAAGGGAGCGGCGCGATTCCGAACGGCAAAACGGACGGTTCCTTTCTTCCTCGTCCTCATCGCTCTTTCTCATTCGGCTTACCAGCAGCGGGATTACCTCTTTCACATGACTCCGGAGATGATCTCCCGGGCCACCTACGAGACAAATCCTTTTCCCGAATCTCTCGAAATCGCCGAATACATTAGAGAGCACACGTCAAAGCACGACACCATTGCCGTGCTCGGTTCGGAGCCCCAGATCTACTTCTACTCCGGCAGGCATTCCGCATCGGGGCACATTTACACTTATCCGCTCATGGAGAAGGGCGCCCACGCCCTGAAGATGCAGCAAGAAATGATCTCCGAGATCGAGGCGGCCCGGCCCGCTTTTTTGGTCTACGCCAACATCTCCACATCGTGGCTCGTGGAACCGGAATCGAATCCCTTGATCGGAGAGTGGCTCGAGGAATATTGCGCAGAACACTACGAACAGGTGGGCGTTATCGACATTCTCCATCCAGAACCGACTTATTATTGTTGGGGTGAAGAGGCCGCGCTCTATTCCCCGCTGTCCGAGGACTGGCTCTCTGTTTTCAGGCTCAGGGACGACAGTTTCTGAACCGCCTCCTTGACCTCGTCGGCCGGAACCGTGGCGGGATGATAGTCGTCCACGAGAACCCGCCCGGCGGCGACAACGTAGCGGATCTCCGAACCGTTGGCGGCCCAGAAGATGTTCTCGAGACAGTTGTCGAGACGGGTGGGCGTCATGTTCGCGCCGCGCGTGTCGATAAGTATGAAATCCGCGTCATAGCCCGGTCGGAGAGCGCCTGCTTTGACTCCGAGCATGCGCGCCGGGACACTCGTAATGAGGGGCAGAAGGTCCCGCGCCGGAAGAACGGAGGCGTCGCGAAGGAGCGCTTTCTGATACTGGGAAGCCAGCCTCGCCGCGGCGATCATGTTCTGGTTGTCGGCGCTGCCCGATCCGTCGGTGGAGACGGCGATGGGGATGCCCATGGCAATCATTTTCGGGAGGGGCGGCATGCCGGAGCCGAGGATCGTGTTGGCGAGCGGATTGTGAACCACCATGGCGCCCGTGTCGCGAATGATCTCGAGATCCCGCTCCGTGCAGTTGACCTGGTGAGCCAGCATGGTGCGGTCGTCGATAAAACCGATGGAACGGCCGTACTCTACCGGCGTTTTCCCGAATGTCTTCCGGAACCACTCCGTTGTGCGCGGCTCTTCCGACGAGTGGATGTGGATCAGGGTCCCCTTACGGCGCGCCCATTTCTTCAACGCCTTCAGAAGCTCGGGGCCGTTCGAAAAAAACTGGTCCGGACCCGGCATCAGGCTGAAGCGCGGCTCCCCGCCGTGCTCGTCGAGACAGCGATCGAGCCGGGCGATCGCTTCGTCCACGCTGTCCAAGATGCGCGCGTCGTAGTGCCTGTCCTGGCTGCCCACTGCGAGAAACATGCGCGTGCCCGCTTCCCTGTTCGCTTCCTTGATCTCCTTCACGTGATACTTGTTGTGGTTGCAATGGTGAACCAGCGACGTGGTGATGCCGTAGGAGAGGTCATCGAGGCGGGCTTTCCTGTAAACGGCGAGGTGGGGAGAAATGCCCAGGAGCTTTTCCAGTTCTTCGCACTTCTCGTTGACGAAGCCCGCGAAAGCGTTGACGGCGTGATCGAGCCAGTCCCGGAGGGGTTCGTCCCGCGCGATCCCGATGATGGGAGATTCATGGTCGTGGCCGTGGGCTTTCACGAATCCGGGGAGAAGGATTCCGGGGAGAAGAGGAACCCCCTTCGCTCCTTTCCGGCTGCCGCCCAGTGCGTGCGCTTTTCCCTTTTGGAGAAGGGGCTCGATCCTGGAAGCCGCGGCCTCGTCCCATTTCCCGACCTCGGTAATCGAGCCTTTCGAGACGAGAATGTAACCGTCCTCGATCCTTTCGGGGCTGTTTCCTTCCGGCTCAACAGGGAGGAGAAAGCGAGCCCTGGCGATCAGTATTTCCGGTTGATCCGGCATTTTTTTCTAATCTTCGCTGATCAGCCTCTCCGCTTCTTCTTTGCTGATGATCACCTCTCGCGCAATGTTGCCTGAAGAAGCATTGATGATCCCCCTCTTTTCGAGAGTGTTCAAAAGCTTGGCGGCCTTGAAATATCCAAGACTCAGCTCTTTCTGAAGCATGGAGATCGTCCCTTTCCCCTCACTTACGAGAAGGGATACGGCTTTCTTGAAGACCTCTTCCTCTTCGTTCGGGACATGCTGCTCCTCGATATTTTCGGAATCAGTAAAAGAGAGCTCGGCCTGCGGCATGGTCTCCGCAGCATCATCATCAGCGAGGACGTTTTCCTCGGCAACGAGGACGTCCTCAACGAGAAGGATTTCCTCAGCGAGGCCGGCTTCCTCGGCAGGAGTGGGTGTTTGATCGGCGGCCTCTTCTTCGAGTACGCTTCCTTCTTTCATGGGGTCGGTCAATTCTTCCTCCTTGAATTCTCGAACTTCCGTTCGCTTATCTTCTTCAGCCACAACTGATTTTTCCGCTGCCTCCCCGGGTGTGTTCCACCATGATTTGTCGGGGAATTTTTCCTCCTCATCGAGCGCGGTTGCGTCTTGCAGCGGCTCGGTTCCTGGCTCGGCATAGGCTTCCAGCGCCCGGGCCGCTTCTTCCCGGTTTCGCTTTCCTTCCCCTTCCGACCAGAAACTTCCCTTCCACCAGGCCGTATCGGCATCTTCTTCTGTTGAGACGTTCTCCGAAGCCCAAGGTAACGTTTTTTCGACCTCTTCATCGCCGAACAGCCCGCCCTGCTCATCGATGGTCGGCTCCGGCTCCTGCTCCGGTTTGGCCTCAACAAGAGCTGTCCCACCGGTCGCCGCCACCACAGGAGGCGCTACGGAAAGCACGGGCGCCGTTTTGACCGCCGGCGCCGTTCCTCCGTCCCGGGCGGATCGGGGCGATTCTTTTTTTCTCACTTTCGCGGGGTGAAAATGCTTCGAATCTTCCGGCTTTGGTCGGACTGTGGCTCCCGAAAGAACCGCCGGGACGCCTGCAAAATTCAGAGAAAGTTTTTTCTTTCCGAACAGGCTGCCGGCAAAGAACCAGTTCGTGGCCAGAAGGAGCGATGCGGGAAGAGCGAGCCAGAGAAGAACGCCGGAAAAATCCGCCAGGCCGGCGCCCGAACACTTCGTGCCCACCCAACGGCCGAGCTGGCCGCCGAGATAAGGGTTGCCTCGGGTGAAATCATCATAATGACCGAGCAGCATGGAAAGGCAAACAGAAGCGAGTATTATTCCGAAAATCCTGGACCAGAGGCGCTCGATTTTGATGCCCATGACGATCAAGAATCCCCAGAAAACGAGGAGGGCAAACCCGAGAAGGCTGGCCGTCAACCCGAGAAGGCTGGAATTGAAAAGGCTACCCAGGCTCAAGGATTCCATCCGATTGCTCCCTACATTTGACTGTGACTGGTTTTCGCGTTCTTCTTTTTCTTGTTTCTCTTTCTCTCGAGCCACTCTTCCGGGGTGACGACGACTTCACGCGCCTGGCTTCCCTTGTACTCGCCGAGGATACCGTCCTGCTGCATGAGATCGATCAGACGGGACGCGCGCGTATACCCGATCGAAAAATGACGTTGAAGCAGCGAGGCCGATCCTCTCTGCGTCTCGATGATGAACGCCGCGGCTTCGTCGTAAAGCTCATCCACCGAGGCCGGGTCGACGGACGATGATTCGCCCGTGCTCACGAGGGCGGGCTCGAATTCGGGTTCGCCTCCGTCCTTGATGAAGCTCGTGACCCTCCGAACCTCGCCGTCGGACACGAAGGTGCCCTGTGCCCGGCAGATGAAAGAAGTGTGCGGCGGGAGATAGAGCATGTCGCCCTGGCCGAGCAGTTTCTCGGCGCCGTTTCCGTCGAGGATAACGCGGGAATCGATTTTTGACGCCACCATGAAGGCGATTCGCGTCGGCATGTTGGCCTTGATCAGCCCGGTGATCACATTGGTCGAAGGGCGTTGGGTAGCCAGGACGAGATGAATTCCCACGGCCCGCGACTTCTGCGCGAGCCGCGTGATGTTGGCTTCCACCTCCTTGGTGCCGATCATCATGAGGTCGGCCAGCTCGTCGACGATGATGATCACGAACGGCATGGAGGCCCGGAACTCTTCGTCATCCGCCGGTATGCCCATCCTCTTCCGGAGCTCTTTCTCTCCCAGCTTGTTGAAGGCATAGATATCCCTCACACCTGCGGCGTGGAGGAGGTTATAGCGCTCGTCCATCTGCTTCGTGGCCCATTCGAGAATGGCGCCGGCCCGCTTCATTTCCGTCACAACGGGGCACATGAGGTGCGGAATCTTCTTGAATCTGGAAAGCTCGACCATTTTGGGATCCACGAGGATCAGCTTCACCTGCTCGGGGCTCCGCGTATAGATAACGGACATGATGATCGAATTGAGACAGACGGATTTTCCCGACCCGGTGGATCCGGCCACGAGGAGATGGGGCATCTTTGCCAGATCGTCCACAAGAACCCGGCCGGCCGCGTCCTTGCCGAGGCAGATCGGGATCGCCGACTTGGCCTCCTTGAAATCCTTCGACGTGAAGATTTCCTTGAGCCGCACGTTCTCGCGAATCGCGTTGGGGATTTCGATTCCCACCGTCGACTTGCCCGGCACGGGCGCCACGATCCGAACGCTCCGGGCCCGGACCGCCATGGCGATATTGTTCTCCAGGGCGCGGATTCGCTCCACCTTGATGCCCGGAGCCACATCGAGCTCGAACATTGTGATGACGGGTCCCCGCTGGATCTCGACGACAGAGGCTTCGATCTTGAAGGACCGGAGAGTGTTTTCGAGATTGGCCGATGTCTCCCTGATCATACTTTCCAGGTCTTCGTCGGGAACGTGTTCGGGATTGTCGAGGAGGTCGTAGGACGGTTTTTTATAGGCCCGGCTCTTTTTCGTGGGCGGCGGCTCGTAATGAACGCCCCCCCCGCTTCCGGAACGCGCACCCCGGGCGGCCGGGGATTCCCGCCCCGAGGGGCGGAACCGTACGGGGGGCGAGACGGCCGGACCGGGTCCCTCCTTCTTTTCTTCTTTTTTCAACAGCCCGCGCAGAGCTTCTTCTTTTTTCCTCTCTTTCTCGGCCGCAACAGCGGCTGCTTTCAACTCCCTTTCCTTTTCGGCCTTTTTTTCCTGCAACCTCGCGGCGCGTGTCTCGGCCGCCTCCCTCCGGCGGGCGCGCCACTTCACGAAACCCTCGCCCATCCAGCGGCTGAACGCGGTCAGGGGTGTGAAAAAGGCCCAATCCGTGGCCAGGATGAAGGTGATCATGAACAGGGCGATGAGGATGATGCGCGCTCCCACGATTCCGAGCGCCAGTCTGTCTGTGACGAAGCTGTTCAAATACTGACCGACAAGACCTCCGTGATCCGGAATGGAAGCGGTCGATCCGCTCAGGATGTGGCTCAGAAGCGCCGCCAGAAAAACGGTAAAAAAAACGATTCCCACCACTTTCGTAATAAGGCCGGGAAGGTTCTTCCGAACGAACAGCACGATTCCCCAGAAAGCGAGACAGAAATAGAGGGCATAACCGGCATACCCGAATGCATGAAGCATGTAGCGGGCAAAAGCCTGACCCGTGGCGCCGCAGAGGTTGCCGCTTTCCGATCCCGGCTGACCATTCTCGACATAGCTCGCCGTCGAAAAGAGAGCAAAGAGGGAAAATCCGACAACAACGATAGCAGCGATTTCGCTCCTTTTCTTGGAGATCGGGTTCACCCCGGACTGATCCCGGACTTTTGGCATGAGAAAGCCTCTGTCTCGACCGTGGATTGTACGCAGACTCGCCCGCCACAGACGGAGCACCTGCAAAGAAACGGATCGGTTAACCGCCGGAAAGTATTATATATAAATAAACCTCAAATCGTCAGAAAAACTCGGTGCAATTCACCGAAAGCACGTTGTTTTAGACGGTTTCATCGAGCCGTGAAAACCGGCCGATCGGTTGACCCGGTTATTTCCCCCATCTCTTCAGCTTTTTGAACCAACCGCCGTGAAAGAGAGGTTTCTTTGCTTTTTCATCCGTGGGCTTTGCCCCTCCGGAAGCGCCGTCATCATCGGGTTCGGGCTCTTCCCCATCCTTATCCCGCAGAGCGGCGCCGCCGGTCGTTAGAGTGATCCGTTCTTCGATCGCCGTTCCGATAATATCCCTGATTCCGTCGAAGCTCTCCGCTTCGTCATTCCCTACAAGAGTAATGGCTTTCCCCGGCGAGCCGGAAAACGCAATCGGTCCGAGGCGGTAAAGGTAATCTTCCGGATCTTCGGGCACGTGATAATTCACGATGTGGGAAAAACGGCCCTCGCCGATCTCGTCGAGCACCGTGTCGGTCAGGATCATGAGACCTCTCTCCCATTCGTTGAACCGGCTCACGATCCGGCCACGGCGGTGCTGGCTTCTGCAGGCATGTAATTCAAAGAGATCATTTTTTCTGCCCGGGAGCCTTGCCAACGACCGCCCCAGCTTTCGAACGGCTTCCTTGGATCGACAGAAGATGAGCGCGCGCTCGGGAACCTCTGTTTCGAGAAGGTCGAGGAGGTAATCGGTTTTCTTTTCATTGACCCTGGCAAAAGATTGTTCCGCCTCGACCACGGAGGGGCGCGTGGGCGGGGTGAACAGCTCCTCGGCGCCGCTTCCGCCCGCCCGGCAGAAACGGAGAACCGCCGGCGAGAGGGCCGTCACGATATGGACGGTACGGTCGGTGCTGCCCACGTGCGTGAAGAGATTATCCACATCCTTTTGCTGTCCCTGATCGAGCAAACGATCGCCCTCAAGCAGGACAATGCCGTCGAGGTCGCTGAAACGCACATTACCCCTCCGGACATGATCGAGAATCCGGCCGGGGGTACCCACAACGAATGGAGGATCGTTCTCGAGAAAGCGGGCCTGGCTCAAAATCCGGGATCCGGCATCGAGAAGAGCCGCCTTTGCCAGCCCCATGTAATAGGACAACCGCCTGACTTCATTGTACACCTGGGCCGCGAGCCTGCGCGTGGGAACAACAATGAGAACGCGGACCCCCTCCCGGTCAGTCAGCTTTTCGAGAAGCGGAACAAGGAATGCCACCGTCCGGCCCGATGACTCATCCGCCCGGGCCGTTACGCCCTGTCCCTCCATGAGGAGAGGAATGACCTTTTGTTGAAAATCCGTCAGATCGCCGTACCCTGATTCGGCCAAGGCCCGCATGAGAGGCTCACAAAGCCCGAGGCCATTGAACGCGGATTCCTCGATCTGTACGGAAGCGCGCCCTTTGAATGGCTCTGATTCATTAAACAGAGGATAATTGTCATGCCGGCGCTGTCTTGTTCGTTTCGAGCGATCCGGCCGGCCTCGTCCTCTGCGGTTTTCTCCACTCCTGTTATTGTAGCCCTTGCGATGGTTTTTCCCCGATCCGCGTCTTTTTCGTCTTTGTCCGCCTCTTTTCCGCTCTCCGCCGCGCTTTTCATTCATTGATATTCGTTTCCTCAGGAAATGACCGTTGCCTATCAGCCCGAGCCTCTATCCCATGCCGAACTTTTCGCTGATTTTAGCATTTTGACTGGAAACTTCAATTCAGGAGTGAAATTTGACCTGATGCGGGAAGAGCAGCCTCATCGAAGAATCTTGTGAAGAAATCAAATTCCTATAAAAACGAGATGAAAATCCAAAAAAAAGAGGCCAAAAAATGCCGGAGGAGAGGAATTAACTCCTCTCCGCCAAGCATTGACCTCCTTGTTGAATTCTTTGACACCCGCCAGGGTGAGCACCCTAACGATTTACGCCAAAGGGTTTACGTGGACTCGCATTGCACCTTCAACTTCGGTCAGAGCTATCAAATCTTTCCTATTTTTATGAGAGGAATCCAGCGGGAAACCGCACAGGAATTTGACAGGAATCTCAAAAAAGAATGCTCTGGCCTGAAGCCCTGAAACAGGGGTTGGTTGTGGTTATTCTCTATCCCTTGCCGGGGTCGTCCTGGTCGTCGATAAGAGTATCGAGCTCTCCGCGGCGGAGCAGGCCCACTTTTCCGGCAAGGCGAACAAGAGCGCGATTGTATCTCATTCGTGCCGCGTTCTCGGCAATACCGAGACGTTTGGCGATCTCGGAAAAGGGGAGTTTCTCCCAGGTCCGCAGAATAATGATCCGTCTGTCCTCGACCTTGATCAGTTCGATGCCGAGCCGGATCCAGGCCTCGTTCTCGTTTCGGAGAAGCGCCGAGCTCGGCGGAGTGGCCATCTGTTCCGAAGGATCGAGGTTAAGCACCGTGTCAGTGGGAAGAGGCTGTTCTCTCGAAATCTTCCTGCGGAGCGCCGTGATCCGGTCGTACTCATCACAGAGCACATTCTCGACGATTTTTCCGAGAAGAGCCCGGAACTGGGCCGTGTTGGAAAGCTGGATGCGCGGGCCGTATTTGAGGAACTCGACAACCGCCTCCTGGACGATGTCGCCCGACTCGGTGCGGGAGCGAAGCTTGGAGCCCAGCTTGCGGCGAACGTAGGATTGAATCCAAGGGAGATGTTTCTTGAGAAGAATGTTCAGGCTGTCCCGATCGCCCGTATTCCACTTCCGAAGACACGCCGTGGTTTCCGAGTTGTCGTATTTTCCGCTATCCATGATGTATAAATAATATAAAACAAACCCCACAAATAATCAATCTGTATCTTTTATTAGAAGCTTTCCTCTAGCCCGCTTATTTCACGCGTTTCGTCGCGAGGAGCCGTAATGTGTGATGAGACAAGGCGCAC
>CAZWHE010000035.1:0-447 GCA_964633825.1 uncultured Phycisphaerales bacterium
TACTGATGAGAAGCATGTTGCAAATTATCAAGAGTCAAACGTTGGGACAGTAGTGTTGTTCATAAAAGAGAAAGATCCTGAATATCAGCCGGTATTTTTTTCGTATTCGTGCCGCACCGTGCCCAAGATGTGAGGATTTTATCCCTCAACCGGCCAGCATCGCGGTTCCTTTGTTTTTTAAGCAGTCCTCTGAGCATGATACGGCCTTTCTCCACCAGGGTTTCGAGCACGGCATTTTTATCGGCTGTTGCAAGGGGCTGGTTTTCGAGAAGCCGGCAAAGAGCTTCGATCCTGTAGCGGTCCAGATAGGCGACGTCGTGGGAGAGCTGTCCGGGATGCCCTTCCCGTCTTGTTGTCAGCGGGGCGTCGAGAAAACCGATCGGGTGTTTCAGCGCCGTTCTGATCCAGAAGTCGTAATCTTCACAAGCCGGAAGAGACTCGTCGAAG